>NZ_JABAEE010000059.1:0-43923 GCF_023701885.1 Pseudomonas sp. CG7
TCTCGTGGCGCGCGCGCTGGCCCCCGCTGGGCCGCGTCGCGGCCCCTTTTGTGAGCGCTGCGCACTCAAGCGGGAGCAAGCTCCCTCGCCACAAAAGCCTGTCCATTGAAGCAAGGGGCTGTGGCCGATGAACCTCTCCGGCCCCTTCATCCGCCGCCCCGTAGCAACCATGCTCCTGAGCTTCGCGATCATGCTGCTCGGTGGCGTGTGCTTCGGCCTGCTGCCGGTCTCGCCCCTGCCGCAAATGGATTTCCCGGTGATCGTGGTCCAGGCCAACCTGCCAGGCGCCAGCCCCGAGGTGATGGCTTCGACGGTGGCCACGCCGCTGGAGCGTTCCTTCGGCGCCATCGCCGGGGTCAACACCATGAGCAGCCGTTCCAGCCAGGGCTCCACGCGGGTCATCCTGCAATTCGACCTGGACCGCGACATCAACGGCGCGGCCCGGGAGGTGCAGGCGGCCATCAATGCCTCGCGCAACTTGTTGCCCAGCGGCATGCGCAGCATGCCCACCTACAAGAAGGTCAACCCGTCCCAGGCGCCGATCATGGTGCTGTCGCTGACCTCGGATGTGTTGGAAAAAGGCCAGCTCTACGACTTGGCGTCGACCATCCTGTCCCAGAGCCTGTCCCAGGTGTCGGGCGTGGGTGAGGTGCAGATTGGCGGCAGCTCGTTGCCGGCGGTGCGCATCGAACTGGAGCCGCAGTTGCTCAATCAGTACGGCGTCGCCCTGGACGATGTACGCACCGCCATTGCCGACAGCAACGTGCGCCGGCCCAAGGGCTCGGTGGAGGACGACCGGCGCATGTGGCAAGTCCAGGCCAACGACCAGTTGGAAAAGGCCAAGGACTACGAAACGCTAATCATCCGTTACCAGGATGGCTCGGTGCTGCGGCTCAAGGACGTGGCGAAAGTCACCGACAGCGTCGAGGACCGTTACAACAGCGGTTTCTTCAACGACGATGCCGCCGTATTGCTGGTGATCAACCGCCAGGCAGGCGCCAACATCATCGAGACGGTCAACGAGATCAAGGCGCAACTGCCGGCGTTACAGGCGGTGCTGCCGGCCAGCGTCAAGCTGAACCTGGCGATGGACCGCTCGCCCGTGATCAAGGCCACCCTGCATGAAGCGGAAATGACCTTGCTGATCGCCGTGGCCCTGGTGGTGCTGGTGGTGTTCCTGTTCCTCGGCAACTTCCGCGCTTCGCTGATCCCGACCCTGGCGGTGCCGGTGTCCCTGGTGGGCACGTTTGCGGTGATGTACCTGTACGGTTTTTCCCTGAACAACCTGTCGCTGATGGCGTTGATCCTGGCGACCGGGTTGGTGGTGGACGACGCCATCGTGGTGCTGGAGAACATTTCCCGGCACATCGACGAAGGCGTGCCACCGATGCAGGCGGCGTACCGGGGGGCCGAGGAGGTGGGCTTTACCCTGCTTTCGATGAACGTCTCGCTGGTGGCGGTGTTCCTGTCGATCCTGTTCATGGGCGGCATCGTCGAGAGCCTGTTCCGTGAATTTTCCATCACCCTGGCGGCGTCCATCGTGGTGGCGCTGGTGGTCTCGCTGACCCTCACGCCGATGCTTTGCGCCCGCTGGCTCAAGCCCCATGTGCCCGGGCAGGAAAACCGCTTGCAGCGTTGGAGCCAGGGGATCAACGAACGGATGGTCCGTGGTTACGCCACCAGCCTGGACTGGGTGCTGCGCCATCGACGCCTGACCTTGCTGAGCCTGCTGGTGACCATCGGCGTGAACGTCGCGTTGTATGTGGTGGTGCCGAAGACCTTCATGCCCCAGCAGGACACCGGCCAACTGATCGGTTTTGTCCGTGGCGACGATGGGCTGTCGTTCGGCGTGATGCAGCCGAAGATGGAAATCTTCCGCCGCGCCGTGCTCAAGGACGAGGCCGTGCAAAGCGTTGCCGGCTTCATTGGCGGCAACAACGGCACCAACAACGCGTTCATGCTGGTGCGTCTCAAGCCGATCAAGGAACGTAATATTTCCGCGCAAAAGGTCATCGAGCGCCTGCGTAAGGACATGCCCAAGGTTCCCGGTGCGCAATTGATGTTGATGGCCGACCAGGACCTGCAGTTCGGTGGCGGTCGCGAGCAGACCACCTCCCAATATTCCTACATCCTGCAAAGCGCCGACCTGGCGTCGCTGCGCACCTGGTACCCCAAGGTCGTGGCGGCCTTCCGGGCCTTGCCGGAGCTGACCGCCATCGACGCCCGCGACGGTGGCGGGGCGCAGCAGGTGACACTGGTGGTGGACCGCGACCAGGCCAAGCGCCTGGGCATCGACATGGACATGGTCACGGCGGTGCTCAACAACGCCTACAGCCAACGACAGATTTCCACCATCTACGACAGCCTCAACCAGTACCAGGTGGTGATGGAGGTCAATCCCAAGTATGCCCAGGACCCGAGCACCCTCGAACAGGTCCAGGTGATCACTGCCGATGGCGCGCGGGTGCCGTTGTCGGCCATTGCCCATTACGAGAACAGCCTGGAGGACGACCGGGTCAGCCATGAAGGCCAGTTCGCCTCCGAGGGCATCTCCTTCGACATGGCCGAAGGCGTGACGGTGGAGCAGGGCACCGCGGCCATCGAGCGGACGATCGCCAAGCTCGGGATGCCCGAGGATGTCATCGTGAAAATGGCTGGCACCGCCGACGCGTTCGCCGCCACCCAGAAGAGCCAGCCGTTCATGATTTTGGGCGCGTTGCTTGCGGTGTACCTGGTGCTGGGGGTGCTGTATGAAAGCTACATTCATCCGCTGACCATCCTGTCCACGTTGCCGTCGGCCGGGGTCGGCGCGTTGCTGTCGATCTACGCGCTGGGCAGCGAGTTCAGCCTGATCTCGTTGTTGGGGCTGTTCCTGCTGATCGGCGTGGTGAAAAAAAATGCCATCCTGCTGATCGATCTGGCCTTGCAACTGGAACGTGCCGGGCAGACGCCGCTGGAGTCGATCCGCAGCGCTTGCCTGCTGCGGTTGCGACCGATCCTGATGACCACGCTGGCGGCGATCCTTGGCGCCTTGCCGTTGCTGCTCGGCGCCGCCGAAGGCTCGGAAATGCGTCAGCCGCTGGGCCTGACCATCATCGGGGGCCTGGTGTTCAGCCAGGTCCTGACCCTCTACACCACGCCAGTGGTTTACCTTTATCTCGACAAGCTGCGCCATCGCTTCAACCGCTGGCGTGGCGTGCGCACTGATGCTGCCCTGGAAACTCCGCTATGACCGACCGTTCGCCTTTCAATCTTGCCGCCGTGCTGGCGACCACCCGTGGCTCGCGGGTGCTGAGCCTGGCGCTGTGCGTGGCGATGCTCAGCGCCTGCGCCATCGGCCCGGATTACCAGCGTCCCGCGGCGGCCGCCCCGGTGCAGTACAAGGAGGCCCAGGGCTGGCGCCAGGCCAACCCCAGCGATGCGATGGCCCGGGGCGCCTGGTGGGAGCTGTACGGCGATGCGCAACTCAATGGCCTCGTGGACACGCTCAACGCATCCAACCAGACCGTGGCCCAGGCCGAAGCCCAGTACCGGCAGGCCCGGGCGCTGGTGCGTAATGCCCGTGGCGCCTTTTTCCCCACCGTGGACCTGACCGTTGGCAAGACGCGCTCCAGCCAGGGCACGGGTAGCAGCAGTTCAAGCCTGAGCAGTTCGTCCAGCGGCATTCGCGACACCTACAGCGCCCAGGCCGGTGTCAGTTGGGAGGCAGACGTGTGGGGCAAGTTGCGCCGCACCCTGGAAGCCGACGAGGCGAGCGCCCAAGCCAGTTTCGCCGACCTGGCGGCGATGCGCCTGAGCCAGCAATCGGAACTGGTGCAGAATTACTTGCAGTTGCGGGTGAGCGACGAACAGAAGCGCTTGTTGCAGACCACCGTCGACAACTACCAGCGCTCCCTGAAAATGCCCGAAAACCAGTACCGCGCCGGGGTGTCCGGCAAGGACGCGGTGGCCCAGGCGCAGAACCAGCTCAAGACCACCCAAGGCGACCTGATCGACCTGATCTGGCAACGGGCCCAGTTTGAAAATGCCATCGCCGTGCTCATCGGCCTGCCACCGGCCGAATTCAACCTGGCCGAGACCCAAGACATCCCGACACTGCCACAGATCCCGGTGGCGCTGCCCTCGCAACTGCTCGAACGCCGGCCAGACATCGCCTCGGCAGAGCGCTCGGTGATGGCCGCCAACGCCAACATCGGCGTCGCCAAGGCCGCGTATTACCCGGACCTGACCCTGAGCCTCAGCGGCGGCTACAGCAGCAGTACCTATGACAACTGGGTGAGCGTGCCGAACCGCTTCTGGTCGGTAGGCCCGCAACTGGCGATGACATTGTTCGATGGTGGCCAGCGTTCGGCGGAAGTCGACCGCACCGTCGCGGCCTATGACCAGACCGTCGCCACCTACCGCCAGACGGTGCTCGACGGCCTGCGGGAGGTGGAAAACTATATGATCCAACTCAAGGTGCTGGAAGACGAAGCCCGCGTGCGCCAGGAAGCCCTGGACGCCGCCCGGGAATCCCTGCGCCTGACGCAGAACCAGTACAGGGCCGGGCTGATCGCCTACCTCGACGTCGTGACTGTCCAGGCCACGGCGCTGAGCAACGAACGCAGCGTGCTGAGCCTGCAACAGAGCCGCTTGATTGCCAGTGTGCAATTGATTGCGGCGCTGGGCGGGGGCTGGGATGGGCAGTTGCAGGCGGAGGAGAAACCCTGAGTGATTGGGTAGCGCCGCAAGGTGCTTTTGTGGCGAGGGAGCTTGCTCCCGCTTGAGTGCGCCGCGCTCATAAAGTAGGGGACTGCTACGCAGTCCAGCGGGAGCAAGCTCCCTCGCCACAGAGTTAATGGCTGTCAAACAGTCCCGCTTTTGGCCGATGCACTGCCTACGTCCCGTCGCGATGGCTTGGTATAGTTCAGGCCTCTTTTCAGCCGGTAAAGGATCACTGCCATGTCGCAATACCAAGCGTTCAACGTCGAACTTGCAGACAACATCGCCCATGTGCAGATCAATCGGCCGGAAAAGATCAACGCGATGAACGCTGCCTTCTGGCGCGAGATCATCGAGATCTTCCAATGGATCGACGACACCGATGAAGCGCGGGTGGTGGTGCTCAGCGGTGCCGGCAAGCATTTTTCCTCCGGCATCGACCTGATGATGCTGGCAGGCGTGGCCAACGAACTGGGCAAGGACGTGGGGCGCAATGCGCGGTTGCTGCGGCGCAAGATCCTGCAGCTGCAAGCCTCGTTCAATGCCGTGGACAATTGCCGCAAGCCGGTGCTCGCGGCCATCCAGGGCTATTGCCTGGGCGGTGCCATTGACCTGATCTCTGCTTGCGACATGCGTTATGCCACCGAGGACGCCCAATTTTCCATCAAGGAAATCGATATCGGCATGGCCGCCGACGTTGGCACATTGCACCGCTTGCCGAGGAGCGTCGGGGACGGCATGCTGCGTGAACTCGCTTATACGGGGCGCACTTTTGGTGCCGACGAAGCGCGCAGCATCGGCCTGGTCAATCGTCTCTACAGCGACTCCGCCAGGCTGCTCGACGGTGTGATGGGCATTGCCCGGGACATCGCCGCCAAGTCGCCGATTGCCGTGACCGGCACCAAGGCAATGATCAGCTACATGCGCGACCACAGCATCGATGACGGCCTGGAATACGTCGCCACCTGGAACGCCGCCATGTTGCAATCGACCGACCTGCGCGTGGCCATGGCCGCCCATATGAGCAAACAGAAACCCGAATTTCTGGATTGACTGACCATGATTTCACGCTGGACCACCGCAGTACTCGACACCGACGTTCCCGGCGGCTGGGCCGTGGCCCGCAGCCCGGAAGGCTTTCTGTTCGATGACAACGGCGCGCTGTTTCCCCGCGAATGGCTCAAGCGCCAGGACCTGTCGATCCTCGCCGAACACGGCATCGGTCACCTGGATGGCGAGCCTGTCTACCTGCTGGAATTGCACAGCCCGCTGGACATCCCCGGCTGCAACTGGAAAGGCCTGCGGGCGTTCATGCTCGAGGACGACCACACGTTGTACAAGGTGTTGGGTTATGCGGCACAGATTGGCACCTGGGCCCGGGAACATCGCTTCTGTGGCAGTTGCGGCAAAGCCATGAGCCAGATTCCACTGGAGCGGGCGATGTATTGCGAGGCCTGCGACCTGCGTCACTATCCGCGGATTTCACCGAGCATGATCGTGTTGATTACCCGTGGCGATGAAGTCCTGCTGGCTCGTTCGCCGCGTTTCGTCACGGGTGTCTACAGCACCCTGGCGGGTTTTGCCGAGCCCGGCGAGTCGGCCGAGGACTGCCTGGTTCGCGAGGTGCGTGAAGAAGTCAGTATCGAGGTGAAGAACATCCAGTACATGGGCAGCCAATGCTGGCCGTTTCCCCATTCGATGATGCTCGGTTTCCACGCTGAATATGCCAGCGGCGACATCGTGCCCCAGGAAGATGAGATCGAGGACGCCCAATGGTTCAACGTCCACGACCTGCCACCGTTGCCGGCCTCGCGCTCGATCGCCCGCTACCTGATCGACCTGTACGTGGCGCGGCGCTTAGGCCACGCTGAACCAGTGCTGCCAGGCTAGGCGCACGGTCAAGCCCAGCACCACGGTGATGAACACCGGTCGGATGAACTTCGCGCCGCCGCTGATGGCGGTGCGAGCGCCGAAGAACGCGCCAACCATCACCGACAGGCCCATGCTCAGGCCGATGACCCAGTCTACCTGCCCGGAAAAAATGAACACCGACAGCGCCGCGATGTTGCTGACAAAGTTCATGCTGCGAGCCACGCCACTGGCCTTGACCAGGTCGATGGGGTAGAGCAGCAGGCTGCTGACGGTCCAGAACGCACCGGTACCCGGCCCGGCCACGCCGTCATAGAAACCCAGGCTGAAACCCTGGGTCGACTGCCACGTCTTCTTGATCGGCGCATCGCTGTCCAGCGGCGCCTTGGGCGTGCCGCCAAACAACAGGTACAGGCCGCAGGCGAAGACGATCACCGGCAACATCTTGTTCAGCCACTCGGCTGGCAGGTAGTGGGCGACGATGGCGCCGGCCAGGGCGCCGACCAGTGTGCCGACGAGGGCATGAGTCCACTGCCTTGGGTGGAACAACTTGCGCTTGTAGAACGTGAAGCTGGCCGTTGCCGAGCCAAAGGTCGAGCTGAGCTTGTTGGTCCCCAGGACCAGGTGGGGCGGCAAACCCGCAGTTAGCAGCGCAGGCGTGGTCAATAGCCCACCGCCGCCGGCAATGGCATCGATAAAACCGGCAATGAAGGCGACAACGGCGAGGATAGCGAGGGTAGTGAGGTCAACGCTGAGTTCGAAAGGCATGGAATGGGCTTATTTGGCAGGACGCAGAAGGGCTGCGGGAAGGCCGGTATGTTACCCATAATGGTGCAGGGCTGCGACTGCCTAAGACCTGTGACATTGCCGTGGCGAGGGAGCTTGCTCCCGCTGGGCCTGTAGGAACCGTGCAGGAGCTGTGTAGGAGCTGTCGAGTGCAACGAGGCTGCGATCTTCCCCCATCCAGTTGAGTCTCAAGCGAAAGATCAAAAGATCGTCCGAACGCGGCCCGAGCCTTCGCCAGCTCCTACAGCCAGCGGGAGCAAGCTCCCTCGCCAAAGGTTCGATCGTCACTCCGGCCGAAACACCGCTCGCAGACAGTTCTGCGTCTTCTCCTTGAACATCGCATAACCTTCCACCGACTGCTCCAGTCCCATCGGATGGGTCAGCAGATAGGACGGGTCCAGCTCACCTTTCTGGATGTGCTCGAACAACCGTCCCACGTAACGCTGTCCAGGCTGTTGGCCGGAGCGCAGGGTCAGGGATTTATTGACGATGGCGCCCATGGGGAATTTGTCCAGCAGGCCGCCATAGACACCGACCACCGAGACAGTGCCGCCTTTGCGACAGGCGCGGATCGACTGGCGCAGTACTGTCCCGCGTTCGGTGTGCAGACGCATCATTTGCTTGGTCTTGTCGTAGAAATAGTCGATCTCTGTGCCGTGGGCCTCCATGCCCACGCAGTCGATGCAGCGATCCGGGCCTCGGCCACCGGTCAGTTCCAGCAAGGCGGCATGCACGTCAGTCGTTTCATAGTTAAGGGCGATGGCACCGGCCTTTTCTTCCGCCAATTGCAAGCGATCAGGCAGGCGGTCGATGGCAATCACTCGTTCGGCCCCCAGCAGATAGGCACTGGCAATCGCCATCAACCCGACCCCGCCGCAACCCCATACCGCCACGGTATCGCCCCGTTGGATGTCGGCGTTATCGGCGGCGAAATAACCAGTGGGCACCGCATCGGAGACGAATACTGCCTGTTCGTCAGTGATGCCCTCGGGGATCTTGAACAGGTTGACGTCAGCAAACGGCACGCGGATATAGGTTGCGTGACTGCCGGCATAACCGCCAAACGCATGGCTGTAGCCGATGATGCCGCACGCCGGTTGGCCGTAAGCGATGTCCGTTGCGCTGGGATTGGGGTTGGAGTTGTCGCAGCAGGAAAAATCCGAGCGCCTGCAATGTTCGCATTCTCCGCTACCGATGATCGAAACGGTGACAACCCGGTCGCCTTTGCCGAAAGACCTGACGGCCGAGCCGATCTCCACGACTTCACCCATGAATTCATGGCCAATGATGTCGCCGGCCTGCATGGTCGGCACATAGCCGCCCAGCAAATGCAGGTCTGACCCGCACACCGACGACATCTGCACCCGCACGATCGCGTCGCGGGGATTGAGAATGGACGGATCATCTACGGTTTCAACTTGTAGCTTGTTCGGGCCTTGCCAAGTCAATGCGCGCATCAGGCGTTACCTCCGGTGGAAGGCGTGTGGGCGGATGTGTGAGGGGCCTCTGTGGCGGGATGAACGAACAGGAAGTCCTTCGTACCGGAGGCGTGCATGCGGTTGGTGCTCACCTCGCCGGTTTCCAGTTGTTGCTTGATGCTGCGCAGCAGGTGCAACAAGGCTTTGTCCGAGAACTTGGAAATCGCCGCGGCCAAGGCATAACCGGCGGCACCGAGGGACGCTTGGCAGGCGACGATGACCTTTAGCTGCGTGCCACGGCCGGCCGGCGCGTCGCTAAAGTGCATCTGGATGTCATGCTTGATTCGTGTTTCCGGGCCAGCTGTCCAGTGCAGCTTGCGACCGTCCTTGGGCTCGTCCTGTTGGATGTCACAGTGCAGGGTCTTGTCCATGGGACCGTGGGCGACCCAGCGGTAAGTGCCTTCACCGGTTTGTTCGATGGCATCGACCCAGGGCACCAGCGCACCCAGGTTGCCCGGGTTGCGACAGAACGCGAAGACCTCTTCCCTGGGTTTGCCCACGGTAATGCTGCGAGAAATCACTTTGCTGCCGCTCCAGTCCCGATCCTGTTCAAAGGCTTGTTCGAACGGACTATGGGTCAGCGCGTGCTTGATCCTGCATGTGCCTGAATAGCCGCGCCAGGCGGCACAGGCGCCGAGCAGCACCTGCGGCCAGCCCTGGAACCCGCCTTGGCGTAGGCCGTTAGCGATCAACAAGGCGCCGGCCAGTAGCGATACGGCACGTTCCGGCGTGCCGAGATTGGGGTGCGACGGGGTCGGCACCGTAGCCCGGCTCGCAACCAGTTGGGGTCGTTCAGACATGATGGTTTCCTCATTCTCCAGGGGCGACATAAGGAATGAACCGAGGGGAGGCGCGGTTGTTCCATCAACGTACGGGCTTTCCGATGAGGCGAATCCTGGCGCTCCGGTTAAAGCGTTCGCCAGGACAACCGGGATTCGCCGGCAGATTTGGCCAGGAAGGGCAGGCCGACCGTTCGACGATTTTTTTTTGAAATCAAGGGGTTGTCAGCCTAGGCAAATGAGTACATAATTGCGCCCATCGAACGCACTGGGACGTAAAAAATCTCAATGTTTTCAAGGAGATAGCGCTGAGTAAGTGCCCTGTTTCCTGACCAGGTTTGTACCGCGGTTGATGTAGCGACATCGCATCAAGCGTCTTGAGGCCGAATAGCAAAATGGTTATGCAGTGGATTGCAAATCCACCTACGCCGGTTCGATTCCGACTTCGGCCTCCACTATTAAAAAGCTCTGTAGATCTATGATTTACAGAGCTTTTTTATTTTCGAAGCATTGAAAGGTTTTGTCTTGAAAAGGGCATAAGCTGCCTTGCTTCAAAGAGGAGGGATGTATATATTCCCCCTCTTGCTGCACCAGCCAGGTCATCGGTTTCTGCCGATGCCCCATGGCTAACCGCGCTACCGCCCGAATGGCGAAACTGGTAGACGCATGGGACTTAAAATCCCCCGCTCGTAAGGGCGTGCCGGTTCGATTCCGGCTTCGGGCACCATCTAAAATCAAGGGTTTGCGGGCGAAAGCTGATGCAAACCCTTGTTCGTTTCTGCTGCTGAAAACTGCCGAAGAAACGGAGCCCAGCCTCCCAGCCTCCGGGTATTTTCGTGGGCAAACCTCTACACTCGGCGTTGAGATTAGCAAGGTGTGGCCAGGCGGTAGCTTCCGTCCAGGCCAGCCCGGTGCGCTAATCCTTTGACCATGGAGGGGTATCAAGTGAAAACAATCGCAACGATGAGTCTGTTGGCCTTGATGAGCAGCGGCGCCGCATACGCTGGGGAGACAACGTCCGCCGATGGGAAAACCCTTGCCGTTAACTTTGGCGAGCCGACCGTCAAGCAAGTGCTGCACTATCGGAAAATGTACGACAAGAAGCCCTTTCCCGATGCGGAAATTTATTACTACAGCAACGGTTTGTACAAAATCATCTCCCAGGGAGAGAACCACTACGGTGTCTACGTCTTGCAGGGTCAACACACTGACGAGACCTACACGGTGAAGTTTATCTCGCTGCCTTCCCCGGACTGGGGAAATAAAACTGCGTTTCACCAGCTCACCTTCATTCGAGGTGATGGGCAGAACGTGTTTATCCAGAACGCGATTGTCGACACTGGCGAGGCCATAGCGCAGCAGAACGGGACCTATACGCAGGAAAAGAATACGGTGCTCAATCCCATCAGTACCGCTTGGCGCAAGCAGTGAATCCGGCGTAAAAAATCTGTTTAGCAGCCTAAACAATAGGTTGTGTGAGTATTCTCATGCAACCTGTCAGGTGTAAACCATCGGTGCCGGCTTTCACAATCGTCGGCGAAACGCCTCAAGAATATCCCGCGTGCCCTTTTTCATTTGCAGTTGGGCGATGGCATCCAGCGGATGCCAGAGGCAATCGCTGATTTCATTCTGTGGCCTGGCCGCGGTCAAGTCGCTGACCGACGCTTCGAATACGTGATGCTCGGTTTGCCCGTCATTGATTCGCATCAGGTAGAGCAGGTTTTCGACGTCCAGGCCCGTTTCTTCTGCCAGTTCCCGGATGGCTGCCCCGGCATGGGTTTCGCCGCGTTCAACGGTACCGCCTGGCAGGGCCCAGCGGCTGTTGGCTTTGCGAACCAGCAAAATGTGGCGATTGTCCTCGCAGATGACGGTCGCTCGAATTTTCATGGCGGTACTCGATCTGTGACTGTCATTAAACTGAAATATATCTGCAATATTTGAGCCTGGCATTACCTGCTCGTTCAAATGTGATTTTTTCAGAGTCTTATCAGTACGACCGTGGCGGGGTGGGAAAGACTGAGTTCATTTGCGCTGTCATCCTTCTGATCGGTCTGCTCGACCGCCAGCGCCGGGCTTTCGACCGGTTATCGCCTCAAATTGAATCAGCTGCAAAAAAATGAATCCATGTTGGGTGCAATGGCTGGCCCCGGCAGGGGAAGGACCGACAGATGACCACCGTTGAAGACTTCAAGATCAAATCCCATGAGCTCCTGGTGGAGCTCGATACGGCCACAGCGGAAATGATGAAGCTCATATGTGTCCATCAAATGAGCGGATCGACCTGGGATGAGGCGGTCCAGCGTCAGCATGAAGCCTATGAGCAATGGGTCGCTTATCTGAATGGGCGGGAATAGGCGCCACGCCCGGCCTGGGCGCAAATTCTTTGAACGGCGCTTGAGCGTCTGTGCCTAATCCTTAAACCGCCAAGAGGATTGAGCCATGTCTGAATTAGCCAGTTACTTCTGGATCGCCGTCGCGGTGCTTCTGCTGCTCGTGGACCTATGGGCGATCATCAGCGTATTTCGAAGCGACAAGTCGGCCGGAACCAAGGCTGGCTGGGCGCTGCTGCTGATCATCCTGCCGGTGTTGGGTCTGGTCATCTGGGGCGTGGCCGGGCCGCGCGGCGTCAAGGAACCACCGTCGTCACCGGAGCACAGCAAGGGCTAGCGAGAACACTGCGCTGCGTGGCCGGCCTGTCACTGGTTCTTCCACTCGCCGCCGGTGGTTTCGCAGTCTTGCTGAGCCTGCTGCAACTGCTCGACCCCATAGTAGTACCACGTCACTTTGGCGTTGTCGGGAAGGTTGGCCGACCCACCGCTCTTGTCTTTACTGGTTGAGCGCGGGTTGGCCAACGCTTCCTGGGTCAGCCTGGCTTGGCATGTCGCCACATACCCCTCGTCACAACGCTCGACTTTGCGCTTCTGGGTACTGACCGTTCCCTTGCTTTCATTGCTGCAAGACCAGTCCAGGGTTTCGGCGGGCACGCCTTTGTATTCGTAGCAGCTATGGCTTTCGATTACCGGAACCGACTGGCTCTGGGATCGGGTGATGACGTCGCAGCCTTGGGCCATGACGGCGGTGGGGCTCGCACAAGCGATCAATAGCAGGATTCTGGCATTCATATGATTCTCCCTTTGCGGCATTTGCACCGGTGCCTATCCATTTCGAGGCGCAAAAAAAGCCCGCGTTCCATCAGTTTTCCAACCGGTAGAACTCAGGGGGAAACATCGCTGGCATGGCGCGTCAGCGGAACTTGGGCAGCGGCGGTTCAGTGGGCTTGAGCGAGGTCAGTGCGCTCTGGATCGACGGCGCGTCCTTGTCGATGTCGTTGAGCCGGTCTCGAATGCGCACGGCGGTGGGGTGCCCGCCTTGATGGTCGACCCAGTCGGCGATTTCCTTGCAGGCTGCCGTGAGCCTGGCCTGACGCGATTCCAGCAAGGTGAGCTGGGTGGTGATGGACTCTTTTTCGGACATGTCACACCTCCATTCAGGGTTGATGAGGCAGCACAAGACCCGCCATGGGCGGGTCTTGCTGTGGTTTAAGCGTAGTTGAGTTATTTCGGATCTGTCGAAGAAACCGGCGCCCGGTCGGACAACCGGTGGCCGGAAACGGTGCGTGATATTTCAGCCGGATTCCTTGACCCAGGCCGGCGCGACGCTCGCCCGCCAGCGCACGTCGGTAATGCCGTATTTTTCCGCAAGGGGCTTGGAAACCCGCTTGACCTTCTCCCTGCCGAATTTCGGTATGCGTCCGACCCCCGCATCGCAGCTGGCCCAATGCCAAGCCTCGGAGTTATTCATCACTTCTGCACGAATAATGAATGACTTGGGTTCGCCATGAAGCATGTAGTCAATGATGTAAAGCGATGGCCCGCCCATAAATCCTCCCTAATTAGTCCTATACGGATGGATACAAAGGCATTCGGAAAATTCCATCGAATTTCCAGACGGTCAAATTTATGCCGCCGAGGCTCAAGCGCGGGGCAAGCGCAAACTTTGCGAGCAGCCATTATTCACAGCAAGGAACCAAACCCGGTTACCCTTCTCCAAGGTGGGCTTCAACACCGGCGGCCAGGGATCTAAGGCGAGGCAACGCGGCATCAATTAAAGGCAAAACATGAAAAACATCGCCAGGGTGCTGTTCATCGCAGCCCTCGCCATCGGTTTGTCGGGCTGCATTGGCGCCCCCATCGAACTGACGCCGCAAACCGAGCAACGCTTGCGTGAACAACCCCCGATCCGTTTCCTGCTGACATTCGATGATGGGCCCAGCGCATCGTCTTTCTGGAACCCTAGCCTGGCGGTGCTGGACGCCCTCGTGGACAACCCGGTACAGCCCGGCATCAAGGCAGTGTTTTTCCTGCAGACCCGCTCGCCACGCGCCGGAGGCAGCGATATTGGCCGCTCGATAATGCATCGGCAGCAGGAGGAGGGCCATGTGTTGGCCTTTCATACGGCCACCTACTGGCACACCAATCACCGGTTCCTGAGCCCTGATGAGCTGGAGCAATCGCTCACCCACGGTGGCAATGATATTGCCGCCATGACCGGCGCGGCGCCGTCCCTGGTCAGGCCACCGTTCTGGAGCTTCGACAGGCGCACTGCGGCGGCTTACCGAGCACATGGCCTGCACATTCTGCTGACCGACTTGAGCGCAAATGATGGCAAGGTCTGGGGTATCACGATGAGCCCCCGGCGGCGCATCAACCTGGTCCGACAACTCTCTGAGGTGCGCGAGCGCATCGCGGCCGGGCAACTGCCCGCGGTGGACGGGGTGATCCCGGTGGTGGTGACGTTTCATGACATCAATCGTTATACCGCCCGGCATGCCCGCGAATACCTGCAAATACTGCTCGACAGCGCCAACGCCACCGGCATGAGGACCGCCGCCAGGCCATTCTATGATGACCGCCAGGCGCTGGAGCGAGCGGCGCTGGCCCGGACGGTCGATCACAGCACTGAGCCCGTACGTTTGCCGGGGCTGTGGGACTGGTTGTGGGATTCCGACGCCCACTGAGGTCGCGACCGACGTCCGGTCGCTACCCCTGGACAATCAGCGTGTATCGTAGGCGATGCACCCTTGGTTGAAGTCGGAGGTGACTATGAGTACTGCGATGATGACGAAAATGCACGTCAATGGGTATGACGTGCTCAGCGTAAACAGCGGTCCGTGGAGAGTCTGCACCCAGGCTGACCGGTTGGGCTCCTTCGCTTCCCGCGAGGAAGCGCTGGCCTTCGCCGCCGCGTTGCCGACTCGGAGAAACCGTAGCGGCCGGCCTGTAAACACCAAATAGGTGGATGCTCACCCATACTGTTCAGGCGACAAACCCGTGGCGAGGGAGCTTGCTCCCGCTTGAGTGCGAAGCGCTCACAAAAGGGGGCGCTACGCAGCCCAGCGGGAGCAAGCTCCCTCGCCACAGGGGACGCGTTTTTCTCCGACCCAGTCAGGTACGCGCCAACTCCAACGGGATCTCCAAGGTAAACAGCGCACCTTGCCCCGGCCCATCGCTGTGGACATGCAAGCGGCCATTCATTTCTACCGCCGCCAGGGCGCAGCTGTGCAGGCCAAACCCGTGGCCGTCCTTGCGTGTCGTAAACCCGTGAGTGAAGATGCGCGCCAGGTTCTCTGCGGAAATGCCTTCGCCACGGTCCTTGACGCTCAGGCAAAGCGTCGTTTCGTCGAGAATGCGGATTCCCAAGGTCATTTCACGCGGATGCCCTTCAGTGTCCGACATCGCAAACTTGGCATTGCTGATCAGATTGATCAGGACCAGCAACAGCCTGTGCTTGTCGCCCATGATCATGGGAACGTCCTGGTAATCCTTGATGACGGTGACGTGGTGCCTGCTGAGGGCGCCCGAATTCATTCGTAGGGCATCTTCGAACAGGTCGCTGACCTTGAGCGGTTCGATCAGCCTGGCGGCGCCCGCATAGGTTTGTTGGGTCGTGACGATTTCCTTGATGTGATCGATGCTCTTGGTCAACTGCGCCAATTCATCGATCAGCAGCGCCTGTTCGGCGGCGATGGAGTCGACCAACTCGTTGAAATAGCGTGGCAGCAAGCGGCCTTTTTCATCGTGGCTAATGAAGTGGCCAAGGTCCTCGGCGTGTTCATTCATCATATTGACCGCTTTGGTGAGCCCGAGCGTCTTGCTGTGCCTCAACTTGCGGGTTACCACCTCGGCTGAAATATTGACGCTGTTGAGCACATTCCCGACGTTGTGCAGCACGTTCGTCGCGATTTCGGCCATGCCCGCCATCCGGGCCGCCTCCACCAGCTCGCGTTCGGCTTCCATCAGCTCACGCGTGCGCTCCTGCACGCGCTCTTCGAGGCGTTCGTTGGACGATTGCAGCGCCTGGTTGATCTGGTTGATCGTGGCGTAGCTGCGAACCAACCGCACCGCCAGGTAGATCATCAACAGCGCCATCAGGCTTGCGCACACGGCCAGGTAGATGTGGTATTGACGGTCCGTTGCGGCGGTCCTGCGCTGTGTCTCGTTCAACAATTCATTGATACTGTCCAGTTCCTGGGCAACCGGAATGACGCTGATGCGGTCAAGCAGGTCATTGACGACCGGTTGTTCCTGAACGATGGTCTTGACGTGCTGGGTCAGGGTTATGAAGGGCGCCTGGTCAGTCGCGGGCAATCGTTCGATGTAAGGCTCCAGCTCAGTTAACTTGCCTTGCAACTCCCTGGCTTTGTCCGTCGTGACATAAAGCGCGAACTCCAATGTTGTCAGGGTCAACTCAAGCACATTGGACGCCACGGTCATGCGTTCCAGCGGGCTTTCGATATTCATGTCCTTCAGCCGCGTTTGTATCTGGTCTTCAACCTGCGGCAGCGCATCCAGGGAGGTGCGTAGATGGGCGTTGTGTCGTTCGAATTGCTCCACCAGCAAGGATTTGTTCTTGACGGCTTCCACATAGCCCTGGCGACGGGACATCCAAAGTGTCGCCAAGGGGCCGGTGTTGTTGAGCTGCTCCAATTGCTGCCAGCGACTGTCGGCCTCTGGTGGCGGGGCCAGGGAGAGGTTGTTGTTGATGCCGATCTTTTTCCTCAGGATCTTGCTGTTCCAGTTCGCATCGGATTGTTTGAGTTGGCGAATGAAGTCGCGGGATTCGAAGTAGGTCGATGAGTCGTACGTGTATGACTTGATCAGAAAGAATATCAGCGCAGAAAACACAATAAGCGCGACGGCCAACAGGGCGGGCCATTTATATTTTTTTATAAGCGTGGTCACGCTGTTCTCCTATGCGGGGTGCTGATCAATGCGTAGGTGAATTCCCGAGGCGGGAGATGCTCAAGATTTGAGCCGAAGGGGAGGCGAGGTAATCGTCGTACGGTGGGTCGTGTCGATCTGCTTTTGCCTGGATGCACGTTGAGCTCGCTGCTAACGATGAACGTCGGGTTCATTGCCGAGTGTAGCGCTAACGAGCGGGATGATGTCTGTCGGGGGCGCTCCCGGGATGGAGCAGGCGCGGCCAGGGAGGCCGCGCCGATGGCGTTACTTGATGTCGATGAAGGGCAGGGCGCTGTTCGGCAGCACGGTGGTTGGCAGCACGCCATTCCAGCGCTCGGCCTTGGTCAGCTCCACCAGGTTCTGGTTGCTGGCCAGGGCCTGGGCCCGCGCCTTGATGGCCTCGGCTTCGGCTTTGCCGCGCAGTTCGGTCGCCAGCGCGTCTGCCTTGGCCTGGGCCACTTGCGAGTCAGCTTCGGCCTGGGCCTGGGTTACCCGGATCTGCGCCTGGACCTGCTCGGTGGCGAGCTGTTGTTCGCGGGTCTTGACTTGGACTTCCGCGGCCATGCGCGCTTCGATGGCCTTTTCGTAGGCGTCACTGAAATCGATGTTCTCGACCTGGACACTGTCGATGATGACCGGACCGGTAATGGTGGCCTTGATAGCCGTGGAAATATCGTTGACCAGTTGGACGCGGTTCTGCACGGCAGCCACGGCGTTGAACTTGCCAAAGACGTTTTCCACCTGGGTCGGCACCTGGCGGCTGATCATCCGGTCGCGGATGCCTTCCAGGTCCTTGAACTGGGTGTAGACCTTCGCCACATCGGAAGGCGCGATATGCCAGGACACGGACACCTTGAGCTCGGCGGACTGTTGATCCTTGCTGTAGGCCTGCAGGTCTTCGTAGGCCGTGACCTGGCTCTGGACGCTGATCATGCGTACGGATTCGATGAATGGCGTCTTGAAGGACAGGCCCGGTTCAACCACCCCGACCAGCGCACCGTTGCGCAGCAGTACACCGCGCTCGGTCTCGTCGACGGTGTACCAGCTGCCGAACAATACACACAACAGGACGATGCCCATGATTGCAGCAACGATGGAGCCGATGGTTTTGCTGGTCACTTTTCTTTCCTTGAGTGGCGGGGTGGGGTTGGCCATAGCGTTGTCCGATGCTGAAGCTGCAATAGGTATTCTGAATGCCGGACACGAAAAAGCCCTGATAAATCAGGGCTTTAACGTTAGAAGATGGCGGAGGCGATGGGATTCGAACTCATGGACCTGTTACAGTCGACGGTTTTCAAGACCGTTGCCTTAAACCACTCGGCCACACCTCCGTATTGCGTTGCGGGCGCCATAATACCCGAATGAAACACACTGTCAAACTCTCTACGTAGCTTGTTACAGAGCGTCTGTTATGATCCTTGCCACTGAATGTTTCAAAACCGGAGGAGTGTCGCCATGCGCGAACAGGATTACGCAGTGAACAACAGCGTGCAGGCTGAGCAGCTAGAGGTTAGCCGCGTCCTGCGCAACACTTATGGCCTGCTGGCACTCACGCTCGCTTTCAGCGGTGTGATGGCCTACGTCGCACAACAGATGCGGGTGGGTTACCCGAACATCTTCGTCGTGCTGATCGGTTTCTATGGCCTTTTCTTCCTTACCAACAAACTCCGTGACTCGGCATGGGGCCTGGTGTCGGCTTTCGCCCTGACCGGTTTCATGGGTTTCCTGCTCGGCCCGATCCTCAATCGCTACCTGCAAATGCAGGGCGGCGCCGAAGTGGTCAGCTCGGCCTTTGCAATGACCGCCCTGGTATTTGGTGGCCTGTCGGCCTACGTGCTGATTTCCCGCAAGGACATGAGCTTCCTCGGCGGTTTCATCACCGCAGGTTTCTTCGTCCTGCTGGGCGCGGTGCTGGCCAGCTTCTTCTTCCAGATCAGCGGCCTGCAACTGGCGATCAGCGCCGGCTTCGTGCTGTTTTCGTCGGTCTGCATCCTGTATCAGACCAGCGCCATCATTCATGGCGGTGAGCGTAACTACATCATGGCGACTGTCAGCCTGTATGTATCGATCTACAACCTGTTCGTCAGCTTGCTGCAGCTGTTTGGCCTGATGGGGCGTGACGACTGATTGCATGCGATGAGTGAAGAGTCCGCTTTGGCGTGATGCTGTTCACATAGAGACAACGGCGCTTCTTTCAGCAATGGGAAGCGCCGTTTTTTTTGGCGCATTTTGGAAGGAATGACGGGTATATCCGTTTTTTCGGTAACGGCCGCTCAGGGGGCCGCAGCAACATCGTCAACAACCCCCAGCCGACTGTAGGGTCGCCTGGCCCCGCAAGAAAAAACGAACCCCAAGTGATTTATCGGGTTCTTACACTATGTTCCGCGATAAACGGGGCGTCCGGCGGGGCTGCGGTCTTGCCCACCAAACACTGCGATCAAAGGAGGCGACATGCCCAACTCCTTCCCTTCGCCCTGGTGGAAGAACGCTGTGATCTACCAGGTTTATCCACGTTCCTTTGCCGATGCCAACGGCGACGGCATCGGCGATCTTTCCGGCTTGACCGCACGCCTGGATCATCTGCAACTTCTGGGCGTCGACGCGTTGTGGCTGTCCCCGGTCTTTCGTTCCCCCATGTGCGACGCGGGCTACGACATTTGCGACTACACCGATGTCGACCCGTTGTTCGGCACCCTGGCTCACCTGGATGAATTGATCGCCCAAGCCCACGCACGAGGCCTGATGGTGTTGCTGGATTTCGTGCCCAACCACACTTCGGACCAACATCCCTGGTTCATCGAGTCGCGCGCAAGCCGCGACAACCCCAAGCGCGACTGGTACATCTGGCGCGACCAGCCAAACAACTGGCGTGCCTCGATCGACGGCGGCAGCGCCTGGACCTGGGACGAGACCAGCCAGCAGTACTACCTGCATTTTTTCCTGCCGCAACAACCCGACCTCAACTGGCACAACCCCGACGTGGTGGCGGCCATGCACCAGGTGTTGCATTTCTGGCTGGAGCGAGGCGTGGACGGGTTCCGTGTCGATGTCGTGCATTGCGTCGGCAAGGATCCGAGCTTTGCCGATGATCCGCGCTGCATGGCCGGTGAAACCATGGTCAAGATCAACGACCAGCCGTACAGCCACGAAGTGTTGCGTGGCTTGCGCCGGTTGGTGGACAGCTACCCCGGCGAGCGGGTGTTGATCGGCGAGGTGAACATTCGCTCCACGGCCCAGGTGGCGGCCTATTATGGGGCCAGTGACGAACTGCACATGTCGTTCAATTTCCCGCCTTTGGACGCCCCCTGGGATCCGGTGGTATTCCGCATGTGCATACGCGAGGTGGAGAACGATCTTGGCCCGTTGCAGGCGTGGCCAACCTGGGTGCTGTCCAATCACGACAATAGCCGACACCGCAGCCGCTACGGCGGTTCGCTACGCCGGGCCCAAGCCGCTGCGGTCCTGCTGCTGCCGCTGCGCGGCACGCCGTTTATCTATCAAGGCGAAGAACTGGGTTTGGAAGACGCCGTGGTCACGGCCCTGACCCGCGTCGATCCGGGCGGCCGGGATGGCAGCCGGGCGCCGTTGCCCTGGACCGTCCAGGCGCCCCATGGCTGGGCCGGGGCCGCGCCGTGGTTGCCCTTTGCGCCGGATGCCGACGTGTTGGCCGTCGAGGCGCAGGAACGAACAGCCGATTCCACCCTGGCGCTGTACCGGCGCCTGCTGGCCTTTCGTCGCGCCAGCCTGGCGTTGCGCCTGGGCGCCTGGGAGGAACTGCCATCGCACCCACAAGTGCTGGCCTATCGTCGCCACTGTGAGGGCGATGAACGGCTGGTCTGCATCAACTTCGCCGACAGCGCACATACGTTCCCCCTGGCTGACGCCTGGCAGGTCGAAATCGCCAGCGACGGGGCGGGCGAAGGTCAAGTATTCAGTGGCCGACTGGCTGCCGAGCAGGCTGTGATCCTGTGCCGATGAGGAGTGACCGATGAAAGCCAACTGGCACCGAAAGACCCTGATTTACCAGATCGATCCGTCCTTGTTTTCCGACAGCAATGGCGACGGCCGCGGCGACCTGAAGGGCATCATCCAGCGCTTGGATTATCTGAAGGCACTGGGCGTTGGTGCTCTCTGGCTGATGCCGGTGTACCGCTCGCCATTCAAGGACGCGGGTTATGACGTCAGCGATTTCATGGCCCTGGACCCACGCTTCGGCAGCGAAGAAGACCTGCGCCAGTTGATTGTCCAGGCCGGGGAGCGCGGCATGCGCGTCATCCTTGAACTGGTGGCGCAACACACCAGCGACCAACATCCCTGGTTCCAGAGGGCGCGGCGCGACAAGGACAGCGTCTACCGGGATTATTACGTGTGGTCCGACACTCCGGTGGACGACGGCAACCAACCGATCTTTCCGTCGGTGGAAGACAGCATCTGGCAATGGGACGAACAAGCCGGGCAGTACTACCGGCACCTGTTTTATCGCCATGAGCCGGATCTCAACCTGGCGAACCCACGTGTGGTCGAGGAAATCGAGTGCATCATGGTCCACTGGCTCGAGCTCGGCATCGCCGGTTTTCGCCTGGATGCCGCTTCGCACCTGGTGGAACAGGCCGGTGGCGAAGATGAAGAGAAGGGCGTCTGGGTACTGGACCGGCTGTTCAAGTGCATGACCGCCATCAACCCCGAAGGCGTGTTGCTGGGGGAGGTCGACGTCGAACCGGAGCGCTATAGCCATTACTTCGGAAACGGCGAACGCTTGGGGTTGGTGCTGGATTTCTGGGTCAACAACCATGTGTTCCTGGCGTTGGCTCGCGGCCAGGCCGAACCCTTACAGCGTGCCATCGCCCGGCGTCCCGCACCGCCGGACGGTGCCAGCTATGCGGTGTGGCTGCGCAACCATGACGAACTCGACCTGGAGCGCTTGAGCGCTGAGGAACGTGAGGAAGTGATGCAAGTCTTCGCCCCGGAGGCGGACATGCGCCTGTATGGCCGGGGTATTCGCCGACGCCTGGCGCCGATGCTGGACGGCGATGTGCGCCATCAAGCGCTGGCCCAGGCCTTGCTGTTGTCGCTGCCCGGCACGCCCATCGTGCGTTACGGTGAAGAAATCGGCATGGGCGACGATTTGTCCCGTCCCGAGCGGCTCTCTGTGCGCACGCCCATGCAGTGGAACAGCCAGGCCAACGCCGGCTTTTCATCGGCCCAGCGCCTCGTCGCTCCGGTGATCGATGAAGGCGCCTTCGCCTACACCCAGCTCAATGTCGAGGACCAGTTGAATGCACCTGAGTCGTTGTTGGGCCGGGTGCGGCCATTGCTGTTGGCCCGTGCCGGCCTGCCTGAGGTGGGCGACGGCGAAGCCCGGCTGCTGACGGTCGATCACCCGGCGGTATTCGCCGTGGCCCATGTGGGCGAGGCCACCTCGGTGATGTTGGCCAACCTGAGCAACGACACGCTGACCGTGAAGCTGGACGGCCTGGACTTGCAAGGCTTCAAGGAAATCATTTCGGACAGCCAATACCCGGCCGCCCTTGATCGGCAACTGACCTTGAATGGCTATGGCTATCGTTGGTGGCGCCGCACCGGATCAGAACAATAACAACACCACCGCCAGCACTCCACCGGTTGCCAGCAACAGCGCCGACACTTGGGTGGAACTGAGGGCCAGCGCCGTATCCCGCGAACGACCGGAGAACCGCCCTCGGGTGCGGTGCAGGGACTCCTGCGATTCGAACAGATTGTCTGGCCGTTGGCTGTTGTCGTCTTTGTCGGTCATTTGTCCGGCATAGGCGCTGCGAGCCATCAGGCGGTCCAACAGCCCTGGCATCAGGCAGGTGCCAACGATGGCCTTCACGGAGGCGGCGCCGAGCCACAGCTCCCGGGGTGTGCGCTTGACCACGCTGAAAATCGCCCGGGCGGCCACGTCCGGATCATGAATCGGCGGCACCGGCTG
Source organism: Pseudomonas sp. CG7 (assembly GCF_023701885.1). NCBI lineage: Bacteria > Pseudomonadati > Pseudomonadota > Gammaproteobacteria > Pseudomonadales > Pseudomonadaceae > Pseudomonas > Pseudomonas sp. CG7. The sequence goes on from NZ_JABAEE010000059.1 coordinate 22,805, forward strand.
CACGCGCTTGCTCAACTTGTTGCGTGCCCAATCGAACTGCGGTGTGTTGATCGCCGGCAGTTGCACCATGCACACCCGGATGTCGCTGTGGTCGTGGAGCAGTTCGCAGCGCAGTGAGTCGGTGAAGCCCCGCACCGCGAACTTGGCCGCGCAATACGCTGCTTGCAGCGGAATGGCGCGGTAGGCCAGCGCGGAGCCGACCTGGATGATCACGCCGCGATTACGCGGGGCCATGAGCTGCAGCGCCGCCAGGGTGCCGTGCACGGTGCCCAGGTAGGTCACGTCCGTAACCCGGTGGATCTCGTCGGCACTCAGTTGGCGAATGGGAGAGAACACAGTGACCATCGCGCAATTGACCCAGACGCCGATCGGGCCGAGTTCTCGCTCCATTCGCTGTGCGGCGTCGGCTACCGCCTGGGCATCGGCCACGTCGACGCTGATTGCCAGGCAGGTCGCCCCCAATTGCGTCAACTCTTCTGCCGTGGCCGCCAGCGCCTGTTCGCCCCGGGCCAGCAGCCCGACCCGGTAGCCGGCGACGGCAAACCGATGCGCCGTGGCGCGGCCGACGCCGGCGGTGGCACCACAGATCACCACGACAGGTGGGCTTTGTTCCTCCATGGCGCTCGCTCCGCAGTTCCTTGGCTGAGTCAGTGAGGCCGCGCGACGCCGCGCAGCAGGTTGGCGCTGAGTTTGTCGGCGTTGCAACTGGCGACATTGGCCAGCGAGACCATGCCCACCAGGCGCTTGTCGCGATTGACCACCGGCAGGCGGCGTTTTTCGATCTGGGCCATGTTCTTGGCCACATGGTCGATCTCTTCGTCGTCGAAGCAGTAGCGCACCTCATCGCTCATGATCCGGCTGACGGGCGTGTTCAGGTCCATGCCGTCGGCCATGGCCCGGACCACCAGGTCGCGGTCGGTGATCATCCCGGCCAGGCGGTCGGCCTGGTTGATGATCAAGGCGCCGATGTCGGCTTGGCGCATGATCTGCGCCACTTCGCTCAGGGGGGTATCGGGGGAGCTCGTGCGTACTTCCCGACTCATGAGTTCATTGATTTTCATCGTTGAATCTCCTTTCTCTCGGGTTTGACAGCAAGCCACGGCCCGGGCGTCGTGAGTGGTTTACGGCGACCGGACGGGCTCCTCACTTATTGTGAAAATCGGGGTTGGCGATGGTTCAGGATTTTTGCTGGAGGGGTTGAAAGGCTGCACTTTTATGAAGCCGCTCGTGCAGGCTCGCACCATCGCAAGGCAGTTGTTGGCGCTTGCGAGACCGAAGCGAATACCGCTCGGCTTGCGGTGACTGAGCGGGCGTCTTCGCGGGCAAGCCCGCTCCCACAGGGGATCGTCGGTGGCGGGGAGGGCGTGGACAGGGTTGCCGATGAGGTTTGGCACGCTCGCTGCAAGAGGCTATCCAGGCCCGCCGTGAACACAGTCGAGTGGGCCGCCCCGTCGGTCAACGATGATCGAGTGCCAGCAGGCCGGGGGATAACGGTAGGTCGGGGCGCAGTCGCCGGGCCGATACCGCACAGAACAGGCAAAGACGCCTGGAACCGCAAGGTTTCAGGCGTCTTTTTTTTGCTTTCAACATCGTGATGGGCTTTTGTCGGGTGCTTTTTATGAATTCCAACGTTGCTTCCCTGAACAAGCTGCAAACGCTGATCGTGATCGGCAATGGCATGGTCGGCCATCACTGCGTCGAACAATTGATCGAGCGCGGTGCCCTCAATCATTACCGCGTGCATGTGTTCAGCGAAGAGCCGATGCGTGCCTATGACCGCGTGCATCTGTCCGAGTATTTCTCCGGGCGTGATGCCGAGTCCCTGGCCTTGGGCGAAGCGTCGTTGTACCAGACCCCGGGCGTCACGTTGCACCTGGGTGTACCTGTGTTGGAAATCGACCGCCAGGCCCGTGAAGTCGTGACAGCCGGCGAGCGTGTCAGCTACGACAAACTGGTGCTCGCGACCGGTTCCTATCCCTTCGTGCCGCCGATCCAGGGCGCTGAAGGCGATTCGTGCCTGGTCTATCGCACCCTGGAAGACTTGGACGCGATCCGCGCCGCCGCCAGCAATGCCCGCCGTGGCGTGGTGGTGGGGGGTGGTTTGCTGGGCCTGGAAGCGGCCAACGCCCTCAAGACCCTCGGCCTGGAAGCCCATGTGGTGGAATTCGCCCCACGGCTGATGCCGGTGCAGTTGGATCCGCAGGGTGGCCTGGCACTCAAGGCGCGCATCGAAAGCCTGGGCGTCGGCGTGCACCTGTCCAAGGGCACCCAGTCCATCAGTGCCGGTGAGCAGTACCGTTATCGGATGAATTTCGGTGACGACGATTTCCTGGAAACCGACCTCATTGTGTTCTCCGCAGGTATCCGTGCCCAGGATGCCCTGGCTCGCCAGAGCGACCTGCAGATCGGCCCACGCGGTGGCGTGGTGATCGATGATCATTGCCAGAGCAGCGATCCGGACATCTACGCCATCGGCGAATGCGCGGCCTGGAACGGCAGCATTTTCGGCCTGGTCGCCCCCGGCTACCAGATGGCCCGCAATGTCGCGGCCACCCTGTGCGGCGCAAGCGCTGAAGCCTTCACCGGTGCCGACATGTCCACCAAGCTCAAGTTGCTCGGCGTGGACGTCGGCTCCATTGGCGATGCCCATGGCAACACGCCGGGTTCGCGCAGCTTCCAATTCATCGATGAAACCAGCGCCAGCTACCGGCGACTGGTGGTGGACGCCGCCGGCAAGCACGTGATCGGCGCAGTGTTGGTGGGTGACAACAGCTACTACGACACCTTGCTCCAATACATGCAGAACGGCATCGTCTTGCCCAAGGATGCCGCCAGCCTGATCCTGCCATCGTCCGAGGGCGCTCCGACCCTGGGCCCGGCGGCGCTGCCCGAAACCGCGACCATTTGCTCGTGCCACAATGTCACCAAGGGCTCGATCTGTTCGGCCATCGACGGCGGTTGCACGGATCTTGGCCAGCTCAAATGCGACACCAAGGCCGGTACCGGTTGCGGTGGTTGCGCGGCACTGGTCAAGCAGGTGTTCGAGCATGAATTGATTGCCCGTGGCGTCAGTGTCGACAAGAGCCTGTGCGAGCATTTCGCCTACACCCGCCAGGAGTTGTATGCACTGGTGCGGGTGGAAGGCATCATCAGTTTCGAAGAACTGTTGGCCAAGCACGGCCGTGGCCACACCGGCTGCGACCTGTGCAAACCGGCGGTGGGCTCGATCCTGGCGTCGTGCTGGAACCAGCCGATCATGGACCCGTCCCTGGTGCCGTTGCAGGACACCAACGACACTTTCATGGCGAACATGCAGAAAAACGGCACCTACTCGGTGGTGCCGCGGATTGCCGGTGGGGAGATCACCGCTGACAAACTGATCGCCATCGGTGTGGTCGCCAAGAAATACGCCCTCTACACCAAGATCACCGGCGGCCAGCGCATCGACCTGTTCGGCGCCCAGTTGCACCAGTTGCCGGACATCTGGTCCGAGCTGATCGAAGCCGGCTTCGAAACCGGCCACGCCTACGGCAAATCCACGCGCACGGTGAAATCCTGCGTGGGCAGCACCTGGTGCCGCTACGGCGTGCAGGACAGCGTGCAAATGGCGCTGACCCTCGAGGACCGCTACAAAGGCCTGCGCTCGCCGCACAAGCTCAAGTTCGCGGTCTCCGGTTGCACCCGCGAGTGCGCCGAGGCCCAGAGCAAGGACGTCGGCGTGATCGCCACCGAGAAGGGCTGGAACCTCTACGTGGCCGGCAACGGTGGCATGCGTCCGCGTCACGCCGAGCTGTTCGCCACGGACCTGGACGACGCCACGCTGATCCGCTACATCGACCGCTTCCTGATGTTCTACATCCGCACCGCCGACAAGTTGCAACGCACATCGGTCTGGCGCGAAAGCCTGGAGGGCGGCCTGGACTACCTCAAGGACGTGATCATTCACGACAGCCTGGGCCTGGGCGCCGAGCTCGAAGCGCAGATGCAACTGGTAGTCGACCGCTACGAATGCGAATGGGCCAATGCCCTGAAGGCCCCGGAGAAGCTCAAGCGTTTCCGTACCTTCGTCAACGACAAGCGCGGCGATCCGGACGTTCACTTCGTCCGCGAGCGCGGCCAGCGTCGGCCAGTGCATGCCCATGAACTCCACTTGATTCCCGTTACCGAGGAGGTGCTCTGATGAGCCAGTCAAACGTCGTTCGTATCGCTCAAGAATCCCTGCAATGGCGCGCCCTGTGCAGCCGCGAGGATCTAGTGCCCAACTCCGGCGTCGTCGCCTGGCACGCTGGCAGCCAAGTGGCGTTGCTCTATCTGCCGGAACATGAGGACAAGCCGCTGTACGCCATCGACAACCGCGACCCGAAGTCCGGCGCGAACGTCATCGGCCGCGGACTGTTGGGCAGCATCAAGGGTGACCTGGTGATTGCCTCGCCGATGTACATGCAGCATTTTCGCCTGGAAGACGGTCATTGCCTGGAATACCCGGAACACAGCCTGCGGGTGTGGCCGGTGCGGCGCCACGGTGATGTGGGGGAGATTGGCGAAGACTGATCCGTGCTATGCCGGCTGTTGTGGTGCTCCTGCAGTGCTCTAGCAGTGCTCTTATGGTGCTCTAGCAGTGCAGTGCTCTTGTGGCGAGGGAGCTTGCTCCCGCTGGACCGCGCAGCGGTCCCAAAATCTTGCGGTCGCTGCGCAACCGAGCGGGAGCAAGCGCCCTCGCCACGAACAGCGGGTCACTTTTTACTGAAATTGGGGATGAACAATGAAAACCGCCGCCCAACTGGTCAGGCTCAAGAGCGTGCAGAACCAGCAAGTCCACAGCATCGCCCCCGAGCAGACGGTGCTCGAAGCCCTGCAAATCATGGCCGAGAAAAATGTCGGCGCATTACCCGGGATCGAGGACGGCCAGGTGGTGGGGGTGTTCAGCGAGCGGGACTATGCACGCAAGATGGTGCTCAAGGGACGCTCATCGGTGGGCACGACCGTGCGCACTATCATGAGCGCCCCGGTGATCACCGCCGACAGCCAGCAGAGCATCGACCGCTGCATGGAAGTCATGACCGACAGCCATTTGCGGCACCTGCCGGTGCTGGATAACGGGCAGTTGATCGGCCTGTTGTCCATCGGCGACCTGGTGAAAGAGGCGATTGTCGAGCAGGCGGACTTGATCCGGCAGTTGGAGCATTACATTCGCGGGCATTGACCCCGATTTTTCGAACACAACGGCACTTGTGGCGAGGGAGCTTGCTCCCGCTGGAGCGCGCAGCGGTCCCAAAATCTTGCGGTCGCTGCACAACCGAGCGGGAGCAAGCTCCCTCGCCACAACAGCAGTTCACCGCAAGCCTACTTTGCATCCACCCCAATCCAGTGTGGGAGCGAGCTTGCTCGCGATAAGGCCTTTTTCAAGCCGCTCCCTTCAGCCCAACATCAACAACTGCCGGATAAGATTCGGCGTACTGCCAGTCCAGCGCTTGAACGAGCGCCGGAAGTTCGCCGTGTCGTTGAAGCGCAGGTACTGCGCCACTTCCTCGTTGCTGAACCCCTTGACCTGATACAGATACAGGGCCACATGGGTGTGCACCCGGTCCACCTGTTGCTGGAACCCGGTGTGGTGCTTGTGCAATTTGCGCTTGAGGGTCGCCGGGCTCATGGCGAAGGCCTGGGCGGTCTGTTCCAGGCTCGGCGTCTGCTGCACATGGGCGTGCAGGTAGTCGTAGAGGCAATCCAGGATACTTGAGGCGAAACCCAGTTGATCGAGCTGGTCCCGGGCTTCGATCCGCGCCACCTGGCCGGCGGTGGCCGAGACGTTGGGCCAGGGCTGGGCGAGGCAGTGACGGGGAAGGCGCATCAGGTCCAGAGGGCGGTCGAATTGGGTGTGCTCACCCAGGTGCACCCAATATTGTTCGACGTAACGCGGCTCGCCGTGGCGAAAACTGCACTGCCAGGGCAAGCGTTCGCCGCTGAGCCAGGCACTCATCGCCACCATCGAGGTCATGCTCGCTTCCAGCACGAAGCGCCATTGTTCGTCGGCACCGCAGCTGTCTAGCCAATGGACGTAGGCGTAGTGCTCGTCCAGTAGCAGCCGAGGGGCCGCCAACGGGCTGAGCAGTGCCTGCTGGTCGATCAGGGTCTGCAGGGCCTGATGCAAGTTCTGCGCGTGACGCAAAGCGTGGCTCGCGGGGCCGTAATGCCCCGGCAACAGCCGCTGGCCAAACAGGAAACTGCTGTCGCTGGCATCCAGCAGGCGCCGGCTGTTGTCGATCAGGCCGAGGAACTGCTGCGGGCTGATGCGGCTCTGTCCGGCGAGGATATCGTCATGGAATAGCCCGGTGCCGCGTAGGAGGCGATGGCTGTCGATGTCCCGCGACAATGCCAGGTCGATCAGCGCGGCAGGTTGATAGTGTCCCGGAATGAAGCGGCTATCGGTTTCGTACCAGCAGGTCTTGAGCGTCATGCGCTTTTCGCCAACGGGGTCCGGGACTGGGCGAGCGCCAGGTTCAGGCGTTTGAGCAAGGCGTCGGGGGATTCGTCGAACGCCATCACCACCGCTGTGCTGGCGGCCAGTTGGAGCCGCTCGCCGTGTTGTCGGGTCTTGTGAGCCAGGCTGCGCACCGCGATTTCCAGTTCCAGGGCCAGGCGTCGGGCCTGGCTTTCGCCGGTGTCGGGCAGCAGCACCACGAAGCGATCACCGGCCAGGCGGCACAGCAGGTCCTGGCGGCGCAGGTTCAAGACCAGTAACTGGCTGATCGCCTGCAATACCGCATCGCCTTCGCCGTGGCCGAAACGCTGGTTGATAGCGGTGAAGTTATCCAGGTCCAAGGCCAGCAGCGACAGCGGTTGTTGGCGACGACGACTGTCCTCCAGGCTGGCGGACAGCTCATGCTTGAGAAAGTCAGCGCCACCCAACGGTGTGAGCTTGTCGAACAGACGGTGCTCACGGAACAGTCGCTCGCGCTTCTCCATCTGACCATTGATTGCCAATTGTTCGCGGTGCCAGTGGTAGATGCCGAGGGTCAGCAGGATCATGCCCAGCGGCATCGGTCCGGATTCGAGCCAGTGATCCCAGGTGATGCTGTCGGGCAGGCGGATGAATTCGTCGAGGCTGTCGATCCACCAGGAAAAGAAGATGCAGCCCAGGCCCAGGACCAGGTAGTTGGTGACCCGGCCAGCCGGGCGGCTTTTGAGTACCAACCCCAGCCAGACCAACGCCAGCAGCGCCGCGCCTCCTTCACCGAGGATATCCAGCCAGACCCATTCGGCGATGGGTTTGAGTTCGCCGCTGGCCAAGTGCAGGAGCACCCCGAAGTTGGCCGCCAGCAGGAGCAGGGCGAGTTTGAACCGGTGCGGGCGGAGCACGGAGAACATGGCCGGAATCGTTTGCCAGAAGCGGACTGCGGCCCAGCACAGCAGATGAATGTGACAGTGCGGTGACGGCGAGTGATGGGGTGGGGGAGGTCGAATCAGCTCATCGGTTATCCGGATTTTTTTGCCGCAATCCTTGTGGCGAGGGAGCTTGCTCCCGCTGGGGTGCGAAGCGCCCCTCCAAAAAAACCAAGCGCCACGATACTTGCAGGCACGCCGCATCGTCCGATCTGCGGCTGCTGCGCAGCCGAGCGGGAGCAAGCTCCCTCGCCACGAGGACCCGCACCCGTCGTAAAAGAGGGTCGTATCAGCTCATTGTGTGCCGCGAATCCACTCAAAACCTACCCGCTTGGCTTCTGCGCCCCCTGCCTGTCACAGAACCGTCATTCCCCCACCCTAGCGTGCCCACCCAGTTGCCGGGCCATTGCCTGGCGGATTTCCGGATTCCTGGGGAGGATCACCATGTATCACCGCACAAGCACTGCCGGGCTCGTCGGTTTCACCGTCACCGCGTTGGCCATGGCGATTGCCAGTGAGCGACTGAGCGCCGCGGAGCAGGCGGCCGGTGCCACGGAACACGTTGAAGTGGTCGGCCAGGCGGCCAGTATCGACCAGGCCCTCAAGGAGCAGCGCAGCGCCGACAGCATCAAGAGCGTGGTACACGCCGACGGCGTGGCGCAATTGCCCGATGAAAACGTCGCCGAAGCGGTGCAGCGCCTGCCGGGTGTCAGCGTCGAGCGCGACCAGGGTGAAGGCCGGTTTGTCAGCGTGCGCGGCCTGGGGCCGGACCTCAACAGCGTGACCATCAACGGCACCCTGGTACCGGCGCCGGAAAGCGAGCGTCGCGCCGTTGCCCTGGACGTGTTGCCCTCGGAACTGGTGCAGTCGTTGTCAGTGATCAAGACCCTGACGCCGGACATGGACGCCAACTCCCTGGGCGGAACGGTGGACGTCAAGAGCCTCTCGGCCTTCGATCACAAGGGCCTGTTCTATACCGGCAGCGGCGAAGCCAGCTACGACAAGAACACCGGCCAGACCAGTCCGAAATTTTCCGGCGCCATCAGCGACCGTTTCAGTCTTGGCGATGGCATCGACAACTTCGGCGTGGCCGCGGCACTGAGTTGGCAGAAACGTGACTTCGGCTCGGACAACGTCGAAACCGGCGGCGCCTGGGACTTCGAACAAGGCTCACGCCTCGAAGAGTTCGAACAGCGCGACTACGACATCCGTCGCGAGCGGACCGGCGGCGGCTTGAACTTCGATTACAAGCCCGATGACGTCAGCAGCTATTACCTGCGCACGCTCTACAGTCGCTACAAGGACAGCGAAACCCGCAACGCCACCAGCATCGCTTTCGAAGACCCGCAGGCCGCCGGTGAACTGGGCGACGCCGAGGGCCAGCGCAGGCTCAAGCAACGGGAAGAAACCCAGGAAATCCAATCCTACGTGCTCGGCGGCGAGCGGATGTTCGGTCTGTGGACCCTGAGCGGCCAGGGTGGCTACAGCCAATCCAGCGAAGACAGCCCTGGCCACATCGCCGGCGCCACCTTCGAAGGTATCGATGGTTTCAACGGCGGTTTCCATGACAACGACAAGCCACGGCCGATCATCGGTTCGGGCTTCTACGATCCGGCCAATTTCAGCCTCGATAAGGTGGACTGGGAAGAGCAAAAAACCACCGACACCGAGAAAAACCTGCGCCTGGACCTGGCCCGGGACTATGACCTCGGGGGGTATGCCTCCCAGGTCAAGTTCGGCGGCAAAGTCAGCCGGCGGGACAAGGACAACGACCTGAACGCGTGGGTCTACGAGGACTTCGACGACCTGGGTTTCACCGACGAGCAGCTGAACCTTGGGCAGTTCCAGAAAGGCAACGTGGATTACCGCCTCGGCGGCTTCGGCCCGGGCATCAGCGCCGATGCCATCAAGCAGTTGTTGGGCGGCCTCAATCGCGATGATTTTTTTGATGAGCAAGAGTCGCGTGTCAACGACTTCAAGATGAGCGAGGACATCAACGCCGGCTACCTGATGAACACCGTCGACATCGATGACTGGCGTTTCATCGCCGGCATGCGCTACGAAGGCACCGAGTTCGAAGCCAAGGGCACCGGCGCCACCGAGGGGGTATTTACCGATACCGAGACCCGACGCAAGTACCACCACTGGCTGCCGGGACTGCATGCACGCTACCAACTGGACAAGACCACCCCGGTGCGTGCTGCGTGGACCAAATCCGTGGTGCGTCCGACCTTCGGGCAACTGGCGCCGGGGTTTGTCATCGACGATGACGAGGCCACTTTCGGCAACCCGGACCTCAAGCCGCTGGAATCGAGCAATCTGGACCTGGGCATCGAGCACTTCATGGGGCACGCGGGCACGGTCTCGGCCTTTGTGTTCTACAAGGACATCAAGAACTTCGTCTACAACACCGACCTGGCCGGCACTGGCGCCTGGACTGATTTCTCCGAAGCCCACAGTTACGCCAACGGGGACAGCGCCAAGCTGTATGGCTTGGAACTGGCCTATTCGCAAAAATTCGATTGGCTGCCAGCACCCTGGAACGGCCTGCTGCTCGGCGCCAACACCACCTTCAGCCGTTCGGATGCCGAGATCGAGGGTTTCGACCAGGCCAGTGGTACACAGCGCAAGCGCAGCATCGACTTGCCGAATCAGTCGGACACGGTCGGCAACCTGATGTTGGGTTGGGAAAACGACAAGTTGAGCCTGCGGCTGTCGGCCAACTACAAGTCAGCGTACCTGTTCGAGCTGGCATCCATCAGCGACCGCGACCATGACCTGCACGTCGACGCCCAGACCTTCGTCGATTTCAGTGCGCGTTATTCCCTGACCAAGAACCTGCAAGTCAGCCTCGAGGCCCAGAACCTCACCGACGAGTCGTATTTCGTCTACACCGGCCATCGTTCCTATAACGGCCAGTACGAAGAGTACGGCCCGACGTACAAGCTAGGGCTGACGTTTACCCATTTCTGACCACCGATGCCAATCCCTGTGGTGAGGGAGCTTGCTCCCGCGGGGCTGCGCAGCAGACCTTTCTTGTGGGCGCTACGCACCCAAGCGGGAGCAAGCTCCCTCGCCACGGAAAATAGCGAACCTGCGATTTCTGAGTTCGGCCCAACGACAAGGATTTTCCCGTTGAACACGATGTTGTCTTTACCCACACGCTACCTGCTGGCGATGCTTGTCAGCCTGGCATCGGTCACCGCCCAGGCGGCTTCCCCTGCACCCAAGCTGAAGCTGCAACCTTGGCTTCAAGCCCAGCAACTGTCGCTCAATGCCCTGGGATTCTTGCCAGGCGCTGCAACGACCGAGCGGCTGGCCAGTGCCCGCGAAGGCTTGTTCTTGCTCGATGACCAAGGTCGCGAATTGACGCGCCTGAAGGGCGCCTTCGACGGCCTCGACAGCCGTGCGCTTGGCGCGAACGTGCTGGTCGCCAGCCGCGACAGCACGCGCCAGCAAGCGTTGGTCGTCAGCCTCGATCCACACAACCGCCAGTGGGGTACGCCGTTGTACCTGCCCACGCGGGACTTCCCGGTAAACGGTCTATGCCTGTACCGCGACGAAGCGAGCAACCTGTTTGTGTTCCTGGTGGGTGAGGAGGGCAAGGGTGAGCAATGGCTGGTGGGCGCTGGCGAGCAACTGGGCGCGACGGCCCAACGGGTGCGTGGCGTGCCGTTGCCGCCGGATGCGAAGACCTGCCAGGTGCAGGACGACAGCCAGCAATTGTTCGTCAACGAAGAGCGGGTCGGCTGGTGGGCCTACCCCGCATCCTCCGAGGCCGAGACTGTGCGGGTGCCCGTGGCGATGCACGAACCATTCGGCGACATCCAGCACACGGCCGGCGCCCTGGCAACAGTGTCCGGCGGCGTGCTGGGCCTCGACCCGAAGGCCGCGCAATTGCACCTGTATCAGCCGGACGGCGAAACCTGGACACCACGCGCCAAGCTATCGCTGCCGGGCCTGAAGGAGCCGGAAAGCCTTGCGGCACGCCGGACGATAACCGGTATCGAAGTGCTGCTGCGCGACGATGATAACGGACACCTGTACCAGGGTGAACTCGACTGGCAACCCAGCCCCGCGCCGCTGGCGCCGGTCCTGCCGAGTGTCGCCGCCATCGCCCAGAGTGAACCGGTGGCCCGTCAGGGGGATGCCGCGGATGACCCGGCAATCTGGGTACATCCGACCGCGCCCGGGTTGAGTCGGGTGTTGGGCACCAACAAAAAGCAAGGCCTGCTGGCCTACGACCTGCAAGGCAAGTTGCTGCAGGCGCTGCCGGTCGGGCGCCTGAACAACGTCGATGTGCGGCCTGGCTTCAAGCTGGGCACGCAAACCGTCGACCTGGCGGTGGCCAGCAACCGTGATCGCAACAGCTTGAGCCTGTTCAGCATCGACCGTGCCAGCGGCGAGTTGCGCGAAGCGGGGGAGATTGCGACGTCCTTGAAGGAAATCTACGGCATCTGCCTGTTCCAACCGGCCGAAGGTGAACTGTATGCCTTCGCCAACGGCAAGGACGGGCGCTTCGAGCAGTACCGCCTCAGCGCGCCGGACGGCGTAGTGCGCGGCCAGTTGGTGCGCCAGTTCAACGTCGCCAGCCAGCCCGAAGGGTGCGTGGCCGATGAGCAGCGCCAGCGCTTGTTTCTGGGTGAGGAGGACGTGGGCGTCTGGACAGTGGATGCCCGGGCCGAACAGCCGGCCACCTTGAACAGTGTGATCAAGGTCGGCCCGCCGTTGCACGCCGACGTCGAAGGCATGGCCTTGTATCAGGCCGGGGGCCGCGACTACCTGGTGATCTCCAGCCAGGGCAACGACAGCTACCTGGTGCTCGATGCCGAGCCGCCCTTCGCCGTGCGCGGCGCCTTCCGAGTCGGCCTGAACGCGGCCGCAGGGATTGATGGCGCCTCGGAAACCGATGGCCTGGAAGTGACCTCGGTGAACCTCGGCGGGCCGTGGAGCCAGGGGATGCTGGTGGTCCAGGATGGCCGCAAGCGCATGCCCGAGCAGACCCAGAACTTCAAGTTCGTGCCCTGGGCCGACGTCGCGAAAGCGCTGGGCCTGCCTTGAGCGACGTTGTCATCAGCCGGTCACGAACATTTCATCGAATAACCGCCAGACAGGAGTTTCAACCATGCAAGCCACTTTGGAACACATGACGATCTGGGGCCTGATCAGCGATGCGAGTCTGCTGGTCAAGGCGGTCATGCTCACGTTGCTGCTGGCCTCGTTATTGAGCTGGTACCTGATTATCCAGCGCAGCGCCGTGCTGCAGCGCTACGAGCGGCAGCTCAACGGTTTCATACAGCGTTTCCGCGGCGCACAGGACCTGTTGCCCTTGTACCGGGAACACGCACAAGTGCGCGAAGAAGACGGTGGCGTCACGCCGATTTTCCAGGCGGGTTTGCTGGCTTTCACTCGGCTCAACCAGCCTTCCAGTACGCCCGAGGTGGTGCTGGAAGGCGTCGAGCGCTCGCTGCAGGTGGCGATCAGCGAACAGGAAGTCCACTTGGAGAAGGGTTTGCAGTTTCTGGCCACTGTCGGCTCGGTCAGTCCTTACATCGGTTTGTTTGGCACGGTATGGGGGATCATGAATGCGTTTATTGGCCTGTCCCAAGTGCAGCACGCCAGTCTCTCCACCGTGGCGCCGGGCATTGCCGAGGCGTTGATCGCCACGGCCATCGGCTTGTTCGCTGCGATCCCGGCGGTGATTGCCTATAACCGTTTCGCGGCCCGTGGCCAGACGCTGCTGACCCGTTACTACGCGTTTGGCAACGAGCTGCAGGCGCGTCTGCACCGCAAGCTGCACGGTGCCCCGGCGAACATGGCCGCGGCCGCTTGAAAGGAGAGGGCAAATGCTCGTCAAGCCACAACGAAAGCACGGCCCCAAGGCCGAAATGAACGTGGTGCCGTACATCGACGTGATGTTGGTGCTGCTGGTGATTTTCATGGTCACCGCGCCGATGCTGACCTAGGGCGTGAAGATCGAACTGCCCAAGGTCGCCAGCGAAGCATTGGCCACCGACAGTCGCCAGCAAATCCTCACCCTGTCGGTCAAGGCCGAGGGCGGTTACTACTGGAACCTGGGCGGTGAACTGGACACCCACCACCAGCCCGACAGCGCCGTGGACCTGGAGCAGATGCGCGCCAAGGTGGCGCAGGTCGTGGCCGAGCGCAGCGATACCCAGGTGTACATCCGAGCCGACGAGCATGCCGATTACGGCCGGGTCGTCGCGGCCATGGCCGCGTTGCAGCAGGGCGGCGTGAGCAACCTGGGACTGGTGACCGAGGCACCGCAATGACGGCGATGATCATGCACAGTTCTTCCTTGAGCGTGCCTGCACTGGGGCGTAGCTTCTGGAAAAACAGCCTGGCGGCAGGGCTCGCCGTGGCTTTGCACGCCGCGATAGTCGGGGCGTTGGTGTTGGGATGGCGCGTGGAGAAACCCGCCGCCGAAACGCCGCAGGTGCTGCGCACGCAACTGGTGATGCTGCCGGCGGCAGCGGTACCCGAAGCGCCTGTACCGGCGGCTGTGACCCCTGTTGCACCCGCCGCGGTCGAATCTGTCCCGCCACCCATGGACGCGCCGCGCCCTGTCCCCACCAAGCCAGCGGTGGATCCGCGAGTCCAGGCGCAGAAGCTGGAACAGGCGACACTGGCCCGCAAACGGGTCGAGGAGCAAAGGCGCGAGCAACAGGCCCAACAGCAGCAGCGCGAACGCCAGGAAAGCGAACGACGCAGGCAAGACGCCGAGCGGCAGGCTGCCGAACAGCAGCACCAGGCCCGGCAAGCGCAGGAGCTTGCCCAACAACGCCACGCTGAGCAGGCACGCCAGGCCGCCGCCGACAGCCGCAGCTACCAACCGCTGAGCAAGCAAGCCCCGGACTATCCGCAACGCGCGCTGGACAAGGGCCTGGAGGGCGATTGCACGGTGGAATACAGCGTGATGCCGGACGGTCGGATCGACAGCCCCAAGGTCATCGACGGTTGCCATCCATTGTTCATCCGCCCGTCCCTGGCCGCTGCCCAGGCGTTTCGTTATCAGCCACGGATCATCGATGGCAAGGCGGTGACGGTGCCTGCGGTGCGCAATACGTTTCACTACCGGATCAAATGATACTTGCTGAAAGGACCTGTGGGAGCGAGCTTGCTCGCGATAGGTCCAGCCCAGTCAACATCAACGGTGGCTGACCCACCGCTATCGCGAGCAAGCTCGCTCCCACAGTGCTCTGTCCCACAGGGTTCTGTATGCAGGCAGTCGGAGCGCGCAACGGTCCCAAACCTTGCGGTCGCTGCGCAACCGAGCGGGAGCAAGCTCCCTCGCCACAGGGGATGTGGTGGTCCTTACTTGCGGTAATGACTCGGCGCCACGCCCACTTCGCGGCGGAAGATCTGCGAGAAGTGACTGGCGCTGCCATACCCGACTTCCAGGCCGATATCGATGACGCTGCGCTCGGTTTCCATCAGCAATTGGCGGGCCCGGGCCATTCTCAGCTGGATGAAATATTGCGAGGGTGAGCGGCTGGTGGCGCGCTTGAACTGGCGGCTGAAGTGGTACTCGCTCAGGTCAATGGCCTGGGCCAGGTCAGCGAGGCAGAAAGGTTCGGCCAGACGTTGCTCCATCAAGCCGATGACGCGCTTGAGCTTGAAGGCGGGCAGGGCGTTGCGGCCGGACATGTCCTCGGCCTCGGCATCGAGGTAATGCCGTGCCAAATGCACCGCTATGCATTGCGCCACGCCCTGGATCAGCAAGGCACTGGGTTCACCGCGTCGGGTCAACTCTGCCCGAATCTGTTCGAGCAAGGCCGAAAGGGCTTCGTCCTGCCCGCCAGAGACTTCCCGCAACTGGATCGCGCCGCTGCCGCCGGCTTCGGCTATGGCGCGCTCCAGCAACGCCAGGCCCAAGTACACATGCATGACCACGAACGGCTCGCGGCTGGTCACGTGCCAGCGCATCTCATAGGGATCTGGGGATGAGGTCAGGAAAAAATCTGCGCGGCGCACCGTATTCGCTTCCCACTCGCCGTGGCCGGCACGTTCCTCGACAATGGCCTCCCCGGATAACACCCAGACTAGCAGCGGTTCGGCCACCGCCGGCACGACGATGTGGGCTTCGCTGCGCTCACGGACAAAGATCTCCACCAGGATCTCCTTGCTCGATACGCCGTCGGAAGTGGCCAGGCGTTCGCCGCGAATGTGCGCTTGCAGGCCGTTTGCCGATGTTCGTTCGGTGACTTCCATGCTTCGATGGCCTCGCTGAAACGGCCGCCAGGCTAGGCCGGGTCGGCGGCGGGACGGTGCTGGCGCAACAGTTCGATCTGCTGGGACGGGATCAACTCGCGCAACGCTTTATAGAGCGCGCGGGTTTCCAGCAGGTTCCAGATGCGCAGCATGGTTTCCAGCGCATCCAAGGGTTTGCTGATGAAATCCCGGGCACCGAGGGCCAGGGCCCGCAGGCGCGTGTCACGGGTCGCGTCGGCGGTGAGGACTAGGATCGGCAGGTAATCGTTGGCCGGGATGCGCCGGTTCAGTTGCTCCAGCACGGCAAAGCCGTCGAACGCCGGCATGTGCAGGTCGAGGATGACCAGGTCCGGCTCGAAGCTGTTGAACAGGTCCAGCGTGCGCAACGGTTCGGTGCTGCTCAGCACGTTGTGCAACCCTTCGCGGGCCAGCAGTTGCTCCATCAGGTCCAGGTTGGGGCGCTGATCGTCGACGATCAGAATGCGCAAGTCGCGATTCATGCGGGCTCCGGTAGATAGTGTTCGAGGTGGCCGAGGAAGGCCTGGATATGGATAGGTTTGGTCAGGATCGCCGTGGCCCCGGCGTCACGCAGGGCACGATGGGTCAGGTCGCTGGCATCGGCGGTGATCATCAGCACGGGCGTGGCCGCAGTGGCCGGGGACTGGCGCAGGCGCCGCAGAACTTCCAGGCCTTCAAGGTCCGGCAGGGTGACATCCAGCAGGATCAGTTGCGGGCTGTGCTGGCGGGCCAGGTCCAGGCCCATCTGGCCTTGCATGCTCGACAGTAACTGGATGCCGGGCCGACGCTGCATCAGGGTCTCGATCAATGCGAGGCTCGACAGGTTGTCTTCGATGCAGAGGATTTTGCCGTGATAGTCCACGGGGGCGCGCGTCACGGCCAAGGCGGCGATGGGTGGCTAGTGCGTGCCGATCACCTGGGTGGCGGGCAGTTGCAGGGTAAAACAACAGCCGTGCCCGGGCTCACTGTGGACTTGCAGGTTGCCCTGCATCATCTCCAGCAGGTTCTTGCTCAAGGACAAGCCAAGGCCGGTGCCTTCGACCTGCGGATCGGCGCCCAGGCGTTCGAAGGGCTTGAACAGTTGGCCCAGTTGTTCCGGGGCGATGCCATGGCCGGTATCGTGGACGGCGATGCTCACCTGATGGGGCTGGACGCTCACTTCGATGCGCACCTCGCCGCCGGGCCGGTTGTACTTGATGGCGTTGGACAACAAATTGAGCAACACCTGTACCAGGCGCTGGCGGTCGGCAAGCACACCGCTGTCGTCGGGCAGTGCCGGCAGGTCGACCAAGTGGATCCCGGCGTCGGCGGCCATGGGTGAAACCAGCGTCAAGGCTTCGTGCAGCACCGTCGCCAGGGCGATCGGTTCGATGTTCAAGGGCAGGCGCCCGGCCTCGATCCGGGCGATGTCCAGCACCTCGTTGATCAACGCCAGCAAGTGCTGGCCGGCCCGCAGGATGTGGCTGACCTGGGGACGTTGACCGGCGGTGGAATCCATGTCCAGCAGTTGCGCGAAACCGAGGATGGCGTTCAAGGGCGTGCGCAGTTCGTGGCTCATGCGCGACAGGAACTCGCTCTTGGCCCGGCTGGCGCTTTCCGCTTCCTCGCGGGCGGTGCGCAGGGCGATTTCGGCGGCGCGTCGGTCGGTGATGTCGCGGGTGATCTTGGAAAAACCGCGCAATGCGCCCGTGCCGGCGTACTGGGCGGTGATGACCACGCTGGCCCAGAAGCGGCTGCCATCCTTGCGACAACGCCAGCCTTCTTCCATGTAGTGGCCGTCGCGGGTGGCTTCGCGCAGGGCCAAGTCCGGGTGCGCCGGGCATTCCTCGGGCAAGTAGAACAGGGAGAAGTGCTGGCCGAGGATTTCCTGCTCGGTGTAGCCCTTGATCCGCTGCGCGCCAGCGTTCCAGGTGGTGACGTAGCCTTGGGCATCCAGGGCGAAGATCCCGTAGTCCTTCACTCCGTCGATGATCAGCCGCAATCGCTCTTCGTTATCGCGCAGGGCCCGCTCGCGTTCGGCGAGCAGCTGCCCGGCCTCCACCAGGCGCGTGCCGAGCTGGCCGATTTCGTCCTGCTCCGGCGGTTGTGGCAACAACGGTTGGCCCAAGGCCAGGCGCTGGGCGTTGCCTTGCACTTGCTGGACCCGGGCGACGATGCCCTTGGACAGGAACAGCACCGCGACAATGGCCCCCAGCAGCCCGCACACCGCCGCCAGCAGTGTGGCGAACAACAGCCGCATGCGCGTGGCCGAGGCGGCGGCGCTGCGTTCGGCCAGCAGGCCATCCTCGCGTATGCGCATGGCGCTGATCTGCTCGCGCAGCACGTCCAACACCTGTTTGTTTTCGATCAGGATCGCGGTGATGGCCTCGGGGTCGTCGCGCTTGCCGTTGCGCAACGCGAGCAAACCGTCGAGCTTGTCGGCGATCAGCGGGGTGATGGTCTTGAGATGCTCGCGCATCCTGGCATCGCGAATGTTCTGGTCCAGGCGTTGCAACGCGGCCTGGATCAACGGCGTGGCCTGTTCGTAGCTGGGCAGGAAATCTTCGCGCCGGGTCAGCAGGTAACCGCGCACGCTGGCCGCGGCCTCGGCCAGCAGGGTATGGACCGTCTGGATATCACCCTGGACCAGCAGCACCCGGCGCACGTCTTCTTCGGCCCGGGCGGTCTGGCGTTCGGTGATATAGATCAGTACCAACGACAGCAGCAGAACCACCAGGGGCAGGGAAATCACCACCAGGGCTTTGCCCCGCAACGGCAGGTCGGCCCAGCGGCGGGCGGCGAGAAACCTCATGGCCATTGCCCGGCGGGTTGCGCCACCAATCCGAGGGCCACGCCGCGCACGGCGGCCTGGGTCCGGTCGGCGGCGACCAGCTTGCCGATGACGCGCTCGACATGGGCCTTGGCGGTGCCGGGTGCGATGCCCAGTTTTTCACCGATTTCACGATTGCTGAAACCGCTGGCCACCAACCCCAATACCTGGCGCTCGCGGGCGGTCAGGGCCTGGACCTGTGGGGCGTTACCGGCACCGCGCTCGGCCATGCGGCGCAGCAGGCGCGCGCTGACCGAGCTGTTCAGCGCCTCGTCGCCTTGGGCGACCCGCTTGAGGGCGTCGAGCACTTCATCGCGGCTGGCATCCTTGAGCAGGTAGCCGACCGCACCCGCACCGATGGCGGCTTCGAGGTGGTCGGGGCTGTCATCCATGGTGAAGATCACCACTTTGATCCCGGGCTGGCGCTGCTGCAGGATCCGCGCCGCGCCGAGGCCGTTGAGCACGGGCATGCGGATGTCCAGGATTGCGATGTCCGGCTGTAGCCGCTCGCACAGGTCGAGGGCTTCTTGACCGTCGCGGGCCTGGCCGACGACCTCGAATCCGGGGCTGTCGGCGAGCATGCTGATAAAACCGGTGCGGGTCACTTCGTGGTCATCGGCCAGCAGCAGGCGCAAAGGGCGGTTCATGGCTGTACTCCCGGGGACGGTAGCGGCACGCTGGCGAGCAAGCGGGTGCCACCGCCGGGTTGGCTGCAACAGGCCAGGTGGCCGCCCAGCAAGTTGGCGCGCTCCTGCATGGCGGCCAACCCCAGGTGGCAGCTGCCGTTGGTCTCGACGGGTTGTTCCAGGGCAAAGCCACGCCCATCGTCTTCCACTCGCAGGCACGCGTGGCCATCTTTCACCGCCAGCCCCAAGTGCACATGGCTGGCCTGGGCGTGCTTGAGGATGTTGTTGATACCCTCCTGGGCGATGCGAAACAGGGCGATCTCGGTGTTCCCCGGCAGGCGCGCGCTGCTGTGCTCGGCCCAGCTTACGCTCAGGCCCGCGTCGCGCAGGCGATCGGCTTCCTTGTCGACGGCTTTGTACAGGCCGAAATCATCCAGCACGTGAGGGCGCAGGCCCCCGATCAACTGCCGCCCCTCGCCGACACAGCCCTGGGCCAGGTCGAGGATGGCTTGCAGTTCGCTCGCCAGCGCCGGTGGCAGGGATGGACAGCGACCGGCAAAACCCTGCAAACGCTGGTGCAACCCGGCCAGGTTTTGCGCCAGGCCGTCGTGCAGGTCGTAGGCCACGCGCTTGCGTTCGTCTTCCTGGGCGCTGAACAAGCGGTGGACCAACTCGGACATGGTCCGCTCGCGGGCTTGCAGGGCTTCGACCAGGCGACTGTTTTCCAGGTGCGCCGCCAACAGCGTCGCCAGTAATTGCAGCGACTCGATGTCTTCGTTGTCTGGCGCGCCGAGGGCGACGCTGTTGCCCAGCAGCAAGGCCCCGAACGTCACGCCATCGGAGGTCCGCAATGGAATCCGCAGGACCTGGGGCAGGGTGCTACCGGGGGATTCGAGCCAGTGCGGGCCGGGTGTCTGCGGCTGGGCCAGCTTGGCGAGCAGGTCGACGCGTTCCGCGCTGCCGTGGCTGGCGAGGGTGCGCAACGTGTTGTCCGGTGCCCACTCCAGCAGCAGGCCGTGGTCCATCGCCATGAACGCGCACGCCCGTTGCAATGCCCGCTGGCGCATGGCCGGCAGCGGCAACTGCATCAGTTCATGGCCGGTGCCCAGCAACAGCCCCAGGCGCGCGGCGGGGCTTTGCGACTGGCGATACTGACTGCGGATAGCCAGGGCACTGCCGGGATCATGGGGTGGGCTTTGCATGGGGAACTCCAGCGTGAAAAAGATCGGACGGTTCGCGGTGGCGCCATTAAAACGTGTCACCGGCAATGGGCCTATCTGCCGAATGGCATAGGCGATTGGCACCGATTGGCCGATGGCGAAGGTGGGGAAGGCCGGCAAAGTGGGCTCATTGAAACCCAAAGGAGCCTTCTGATGAAAATGAAAACCTGTGCCATCGCTGCTTTTTTCCTGCTGACCGCGCCGCTTGTCCAGGCTGTCGAGGCCACACCCTACGTGTATCGCACCGTGGCCGAACAGCCCAAGAACGTAAATGATCGGGAAATCGCCGCACTGTTCGACCGCTGGAACGCCGCGCTGCAAACCGGTAGCGCCACCGCTGTGACCGGTCTCTATGCCCCGGATGCGATTTTGCAACCGACCGTTTCCAACAAGGTGCGCAATACGCCGGCGCTGATCCAGGATTACTTCGAGCACTTCCTGGCGGGCAAGCCGGTGGGGCAAATCAACTACCGCGAGATCCGTCACCTGGGGCCTGACGCGGCGATGGACAGCGGTGTCTATACCTTCACCCTGACCCAGGCCGATGGTTCCAAGCGCGAAGTCCAGGCGCGCTACACCTTCCTTTACGAGCGCCTCGATGGCCAGTGGAAGATCATCAACCACCACTCTTCGGCCATGCCGGAAGTGCCGAAGACGTTGCATGCCAGTCACTGATGGCACTGCTTGCAAAGCCCGGGCTGTGGGCCCAACTGTGGGAGATTCTATGTTGCAGGGCAACCCTGCAACATAGGCTTCTGCTGGTATTCGCTCTGATTTTTCATCAAGGCAAATGCCACCCGGCAGAGCTTGCGAGCAAGCACCACCAATGCCTGG
>NZ_JABAEE010000005.1:0-90902 GCF_023701885.1 Pseudomonas sp. CG7
AGGCATGACCATACTCTTGCCGCCCCCGAAATGCTTTTAGGAATTTGGAGAGGCGACAACTAGCCTGACACCGGGGGTCACACCCGACATTTCTATCGACTGCCACACCGCTATCGCGAGCAAGCTCGCTCCCCACATTTCGATCGGAGTAAAGCGATCAGCCGCCCTTGTGCAGCTTGCTCATCAACTCCGCCTCGGCCTGGGTCAGGCCGCAGGCTTGGGTCAGTTCGTCGACGCTGGCGCCCATGCCCACCAGGCGGGCGGCCTGGGCGAAGGACAGGCTGGAGGGGTCGCGCTGTTCCAACTGGGCGAGTTTGTCCGGCAACGGCGCGACCACGGCACGCAGCTCATGGAGCGCTTCGCCCATGCGCACGGTGCCGTTCTGGTAATCGTCGACGCGCTTGGCCAGGTCCTTGATGCGCTGGTCGCGCAGCGCATCGCCCTGGGCCTGCTGAGCGGCGATCTGCCGCTGGCCACGTATGTATGCCAAGAACATCGCCAGCGTGCCTGCCCAGAAAAGGAACAGGACAATGACAGCTACCTCAAGAATCAAATCAGATACTCTCCAGTTCCGACCACTCTTCTTCGCTCATCATCTTGTCCAGTTCAACCAGAATCAGCAACTCGTTGTTCTTGTTGCACACGCCCTGAATGAACTTGGCGGACTCTTCGTTACCCACGTTCGGCGCGGTTTCGATTTCCGACTGACGCAGGTAAACCACTTCGGCGACGCTGTCGACCATGATGCCAACCACTTGCTTGTCGGCTTCGATGATGACGATCCGGGTGTTGTCGCTGATCTCGGCGTTCATCAGGCCGAAGCGCTGACGGGTATCGATCACGGTGACCACGTTGCCGCGCAGGTTGATGATGCCCAGCACATAGCTCGGTGCACCCGGTACCGGGGCGATCTCGGTATAGCGCAGCACTTCCTGAACGCGCATCACGTTGATGCCGTAGGTTTCGTTATCGAGCTTGAAGGTCACCCATTGCAGAATCGGATCTTCAGAACCCTTTTGAGACGACGCCTTATCATTCATACCCTGACCCCTCGAAAAACCGCCTGTGGCGGCGTGTATTCTGTCCGGCGACGCTGCGCGCCACCGGTTGTCTTATTTCGGTTTCTGGACCGGCTTCTTGCTGCCGCCCAAGTGTTTTGCCCCGCCGCTGGCGATCAACTCCGCCAGTTCGGAAACGTCCAGCAAGGCGCACATGTGCTCGATCACGGTACCGGCCAGCCATGGCCGTTGCCCTCGACGGCTGCGCCACTTGATCTCGTTCGGGTCCAGGCGCAGCGAACGGCTGACCTGGTGCACCGCCAATCCCCACTCATAACCTTGCACCGAAATCACGTATTGCAAGCCCTGGCGAAAGTCGTCGCGATAACGGTCCGGCATCACCCAACGCGCCGTATCCAGCACCTTCAGGTTGCCGGCCTGGCTCGGCAGGATCCCGAGGAACCATTCTGGCTGGCCAAACAACGGCGTCAATTCCTGCCCGGCCAGGGAGTAGATCGACCCCCGGCAGACCAGCGGCACCGCCAGGGTCAACCCGGCCCCATCGAACAGCAACCACTCGAACGGCTCGGCAGCCCAGGCCGGACGGTCGACGCCCGGCACCGGAGGCGGCGGACTGCTCGGCGGCAAGTGGACTTCCACCACCGGCGTCACCAGGCTCTGCAGCAACGGGGCAACGGTCGAGACCGGCGCCAGGATCGGCGCTGGTGCTTGCATCACCGCCAGTTGAGGTTTGATGAGCGGTGTTTCGACCGCCGCAGCCACCACTGGTTTGCGTGCATCACGGGCCTGCTCTTCGAGCACGGCCGCTTGAAATTCATCCAGCACACCCTCGGCTTCGACGGGGTCGGGCAACGCCTCGATCACGCTTGGCGGCGGTGGTAGTTCTTCGGTCGCTTCCTGCAACAGCCCATCCAGATAGGACTGCAGGGCCATTTGCGGACGCGAGGTTGTCTTTATCGGGCGGCTCATGGGAACAGTGCGCCACTTGAAGAGGTTATCGGCATGAATGCCATGAGACTTGAGCTCGCAAAACTGTCAGACATCCGAGTAGGAGCTGCCGAAGGCTGCGATCCTTTGATCTTGATCTCCGGAATATCCATGCTCACTGAAAGATCGCAGGCTGCGCCAGCTCCTACAACGCCTGCTCCCGCATACAGAAATTTCAATCAGGCCACCTGCTGCGGAACAAGCTGTTGGGCCAGCAGGTGCTTGAGCAGCGCCCGGTAAGCCAGTACGCCACGGCTCTTGCCATCGAATTGCGAAGGGGTCACACCGGCACGGCTGGCATCGCGCAGGCGCGTATCAACGGGGATATAGCCTTGCCAGATGTCCTCCGGGTACATGTCCCGCAAGACACGCAGGGTGCCCAGGGACGCCTGGGTGCGACGGTCGAACAGGGTCGGCACGATGTTGAAGGCCAGCGTCTGCTTGCGCGAACGATTGACCATCGCCAGGGTATTGACCATGCGCTCCAGGCCCTTGACCGCCAAATGCTCGGTCTGCACCGGGATCACCAACTGCTGGCTGGCCGCCAGGGCATTGACCATCAGCAAACCCAGCAACGGCGGGCTGTCGATGATCGCGTAATCGAAATCCTGCCACAGCTGCGCCAGACTCTTGGCGATCACCAGGCCCAGGCCGCTCTGTCCGGGCGACTGTCGCTCCAGGGTGGCCAGGGCGGTGCTCGACGGCAACAGGGAAATCCGCTCGTCGCTGGTGGACAACAGCAACTGCCCCGGCAGGCCCTCGGGCACCACGCCCTTGTGCAGGAACAGGTCGTAGTTGCTGTGCTCCAGGCTGTCGGGATCGTAGCCGAAATAACTGGTCATCGAGCCGTGGGGGTCCAGATCGACGATGACCACGCGCTTGCCCGCCTCGGCCAGCAACCCGGCTAAAGCGATGGAAGATGTGGTCTTGCCCACACCACCTTTTTGATTGGCGACTGCCCAGACTCTCATTCGGATCGTTCCTCCCGGCCGAAACAGGCTCGACCGAGAAATAGCTCGGTTATAAAGCGGGTGACGGAGAATTGACGGCACTCTGTCTTCCCGGCGACTTGACAGGTGCCGGTGCAGTTTGTGTGCCAGCCCGCTTCAATGCCGCGTCCGGGGTTGCATTGGCCGTACCGGTACCGGTCAGGCTGCGACGCACATCGAGGTTGCGCGACACCCCCAATATTACGCGACGCTTGCGCGCACGCCCCTCGGCGGTGGCGTTGTTGGCCACCGGCTGGAACTCGCCATACCCCACCGATGCCAAGCGCCCGGGATTGAGCCCCTGCATCGCCAGCATGCGCACGATGCTCGCCGAGCGGGCCGAGGACAGTTCCCAGTTAGTCGGATACTGCGCAGTACGGATCGGCTGGTCGTCGGTGAAGCCTTCGACGTGGATCGGGTTGTCGAACGGCTTGAGGATCGCCGCGACCTTATCGATGATGTTGAACGCCATGTCGCTGGGCATGGCGTCGCCGCTACCGAACAACAGGCTGGAATTGAGTTCGATCTCGACCCACAGCTCGTTGCCGCGCACGGTCATCTGGTTCGAGCTGATCAGGTCGCCGAACGCCGCGCTGATGTCGTCGGCGATGCTTTTCAACGGATCGCTACTGCCGGCGACACCGGCGTCGACCTGCTCGCTGTCCTTGACCAAGGGTTTGGCCGGCGTGGTGGTCTTGGGCCGCTCCTCGCCGATCGGAATGGGCTTGAGAGCCCGGTCGGAGTCAGTGAAGACCCCGATCAACGCCTCGGAAATGACTTTGTACTTGCCTTCGTTGACTGACGAAATCGAATACATGACCACGAAAAAAGCGAACAGCAGCGTGATGAAGTCGGCGTAGGAAACCAGCCAGCGTTCATGGTTGACGTGTTCTTCACGATGCCTGCGACGTGCCATGCTCCATATCCCCCATCAGTCCATGAAGCCCTGGAGCTTCAATTCAATGGAGCGCGGGTTCTCACCCTCGGCGATCGACAGGATCCCTTCCAGCAGCATTTCGCGATAGCGCGACTGGCGCAACGCGATGGACTTGAGCTTGGCCGCGATCGGCAACAACACCAGGTTGGCGCTCGCCACGCCGTAGATCGTAGCGACGAATGCCACGGCGATGCCGCTGCCCAGTTGCGACGGATCGGCCAGGTTGCCCATCACATGGATCAGGCCCATCACCGCACCGATGATGCCAATGGTCGGCGCGTAGCCGCCCATGCTTTCGAAGACCTTGGCCGCCTCGATGTCGCGGCTTTCCTGGGTGTAGAAATCCACCTCCAGGATGCTGCGGATGGCTTCCGGCTCGGCACCGTCCACCAACAATTGCAGGCCTTTGCGCGAGTAGCTGTCGGGTTCGGCATCGGCCACCCCTTCCAGGCCCAGCAAGCCTTCCTTGCGAGCGGTCAGGCTCCAGTTCACCACGCGGTCGATGCCACCGGCCAGGTCGACACGGGGCGGGAACAGAATCCAGATCAGCACCTGCATGGCGCGCTTGAAAGCACTCATCGGCGATTGCAACAGCGCCGCGCCAATGGTGCCGCCGATCACGATCAACGCCGCCGGACCGTTGGCCAGCGCGCCCAGATGACCGCCTTCCAGGTAATTGCCGCCAATGATGGCGACAAACGCCATGGTGATGCCAATCAGGCTGAGCACATCCATTAAATGCAGGCCTCGACCAGGTGTCGACCGATGTCGTCCAATCCGTACACCGCGTCGGCAAGATCAGCTTTCACGATCGCCATGGGCATGCCGTAGATCACGCAACTGGCTTCGTCCTGGGCCCAGATCGCACTGCCGCCCTGCTTGAGCAGGCGCGCGCCTTCGCGACCGTCAGCGCCCATGCCGGTCAGCACCACTGCCAAAACTTTGTCGCCGTAGGACTTGGCGGCGGAACCGAAGGTAATGTCCACACAAGGCTTGTAGTTCAGACGCTCATCGCCCGGCAGGATTTTCACCGCGCCGCGGCCGTCGATCATCATCTGCTTGCCACCCGGTGCCAGCAACGCCAGGCCGGGACGCAGGATGTCGCCATCCTCGGCTTCCTTGACGCTGATGTTGCAGAGCTTGTCCAAGCGCTCGGCAAATGCCTTGGTGAACGCCGCCGGCATGTGCTGGATCAGCACGATGGGGGCCGGGAAGTTGGCGGGCAATTGAGTCAGGACCCGTTGCAGCGCCACCGGGCCGCCGGTGGACGTGCCGATCGCCACCAGCTTGTAGGCTTTGCGCTTGGGTGCCGGCGACGATGCACTGGCAGGCGCCGAACGCGTCGGCGCAGGTGCCGGGGCGCTACGCACCGGTGCAGGATTGAAGCTGCTCGAAACCGTCGGCGCAGGCGCCGGGCTTGGCGCCGCAACCGGGGCGGGTGCCGGCGCGCTGTAGGCACTGACACGGCGATTGCTGCGGGAAATGCTGTGGACCTTTTCGCACAGCAACTGCCGGACCTTGTCCGGGTTGCGCGAAATGTCTTCGAAATTCTTCGGCAGGAAATCCACCGCCCCGGCGTCCAGCGCATCGAGGGTCACCCGGGCGCCTTCATGGGTCAGGGAGGAAAACATCAAGACCGGGGTCGGGCAGCGCTGCATGATATGCCGCACGGCCGTGATGCCGTCCATCATCGGCATCTCGTAGTCCATGGTGATCACGTCCGGCTTGAGTGCCAGGGCCTGATCGATCGCCTCTTTGCCGTTAGTCGCGGTACCGACGACCTGAATACTCGTGTCCGCTGAAAGAATTTCCGAGACGCGGCGACGGAAAAACCCCGAATCGTCCACCACCAGGACTTTAACTACCATAAACACTCCGTTAGACGAGGCGCGGCCCTGGGCCGCTCCCCTCCAGAATCAAATACGCCGGGCGGCGTAACGCTTGAGCATGCTTGGCACATCGAGAATCAACGCGATGCGGCCGTCGCCGGTGATGGTGGCGCCGGACATGCCCGGGGTGCCCTGGAGCATCTTGCCCAACGGCTTGATGACCACTTCTTCCTGGCCCACCAACTGGTCGACGACAAAGCCGATCCGCTGGGTGCCCACCGAAAGGATCACCACGTGGCCTTCGCCCTGCTCGACGTGAGCAGCGGAGCTGACCAGCCAGCGCTTGAGGTAGAACAGCGGCAGCGCCTTGTCCCGCACGATGACCACTTCCTGGCCATCGACCACGTTGGTGCGCGACAGGTCGAGGTGGAAAATCTCGTTGACGTTGACCAACGGGAAGGCGAAGGCCTGGTTGCCCAGCATCACCATGAGCGTCGGCATGATCGCCAAAGTCAGCGGGACCTTGATGACGATCTTCGAGCCCTGGCCCTAGGACGAGTAGATATTGATCGAACCGTTGAGCTGGGAAATCTTGGTTTTCACCACGTCCATGCCCACGCCACGGCCCGACACGTCGGAGATCTCGGTCTTGGTCGAGAAACCCGGGGCGAAGATCAGGTTGTAGCACTCGGTGTCGCTCAGGCGGTCGGCGGCATCCTTGTCCATCACACCGCGTTTCACCGCGATGGCACGCAACACGTTCGGGTCCATGCCTTTGCCGTCATCGGAGATCGACAGCAGGATGTGGTCGCCCTCCTGCTCGGCGGCCAGGATCACCTTGCCGCTGCGGACCTTGCCCGAGGCTTCGCGTTCTTCCGGCGACTCGATGCCGTGGTCGACCGCGTTGCGCACCAAGTGGACCAGCGGGTCGGCCAGGGCCTCGACAAGGTTCTTGTCGAGGTCGGTCTCTTCACCCACCAGTTCCAGGTTGATTTCTTTCTTGAGCTGGCGAGCCAGGTCGCGAACCAGGCGCGGGAAGCGCCCGAAAACTTTCTTGATCGGCTGCATCCGCGTCTTCATGACCGCAGTCTGCAAATCGGCCGTGACCACGTCGAGGTTCGACACAGCCTTGGACATGGCTTCGTCCTGGCTGTTGAGGCCCAGGCGCACCAGGCGGTTA
Organism: Pseudomonas sp. CG7; assembly: GCF_023701885.1. Taxonomy (NCBI): domain Bacteria; kingdom Pseudomonadati; phylum Pseudomonadota; class Gammaproteobacteria; order Pseudomonadales; family Pseudomonadaceae; genus Pseudomonas; species Pseudomonas sp. CG7. The sequence continues at coordinate 6,942 of NZ_JABAEE010000005.1, forward strand.
CGCACCAGCACCAGTTCGCCGCCCATGTTCATGATCTCGTCCAGGCGCGCGGTATCGACCCGAACGGTGGTCTCGGCTTCGCTGGCCGGTTTTTCCGCTGGCGGCGCAGCCGCCGCAGCACGGGCAGGCGCCGGGGCGGCGGCAGGCTTGGCGGGCTCGGCCTTGGGCTCAGGTGCCTTGGCGGCGGGTTTAGGCGCGGCCTTGGCCGCTGGCGCAGCAGTGGCGGTGGTGCCGGCAGCAGGGGCAGCCGTGGCCTTCCCGACTTCTGTGAACTTGCCTTTGCCGTGCAGTTCGTCGAGCAGCGATTCGAATTCATGATCGCTGATCAGGTCGCTGCCAGCCGCGGCGGCAGCCGGCTTGGCTGGCGTCGGCGCGGAAGCGATGGCCGAGTCCAGGGCGTCAACGGCAAAGGTGCCCTTGCCATGCAACTGGTCGAGCAAGGCTTCGAATTCGTCGTCGGTGATGTCCGAGCTGTCGCCCGCCGCTTTCGGGGCGGCCGGGGCTGCTGGCGGGACAACGGCATCTGGCGCGAACTGGCCCTTGCCGTGAAGCTGGGCGAGCAGCGACTCGAACTCGGCATCGGTGATTTCGTCGCTGCCAGCCCCATTGCTGGCCGGTGCAGCCGGCGCAACCTGAGCGGCCGGCGCTTCGGCCTGGGCCTTGACGGCACTCAGGGAGTCCAGCAACTGTTCAAATTCGTTATCGGTGATGTCGCCCGATTCCTCGGCGACCGGTTCTTCAACCACCGCCTCGGCAACCGGCGCGGCTTCGTCAGCCGATTGCGGCTCGGCCAGGCGTGCCAGCGCGGCGAGCAGCTCGGGGGTGGCTGGGGTAATCGGCGAGCGCTCACGCACTTCGCTGAACATGCTGTTGACCGCATCCAGCGCTTCGAGCACCACGTCCATCAATTCCGAATCAACGCGACGCTCACCCTTGCGCAGGATGTCGAACACGTTCTCGGCAATGTGACAGCACTCCACCAGCTCGTTGAGCTGGAGGAAGCCGGCGCCTCCTTTTACAGTGTGGAAACCGCGAAAAATTGCATTGAGCAGATCCGCATCATCAGGTCGGCTTTCCAGCTCGACCAGCTGTTCGGACAGTTGCTCTAGAATCTCGCCGGCCTCAACCAGGAAATCCTGAAGGATCTCTTCATCGGCGCCGAAGCTCATTAATGGCTGCTCCTAAAATAGGGCTAAATCAAAATCCAAGGCTGGACAGCAAATCGTCCACATCGTCCTGACCGGACATAACGTCTTCTCTTTTATCGGCATGAATTTGCGGACCTTCACCCTGAGAGAGATGTTTTTGTGGATCTTTTTCGGCAAGCATCGCTTCACGGTCGTGTTCGATGCCTGCAAAGCGGTCGACCTGGCTAGCCATCAGCACCAGTTTGAGCAGGTTGCTTTCCACTTCGGTGACCAGTTGGGTCACACGCTTGATCACCTGGCCGGTCAGGTCTTGATAGTCCTGGGCCAGCAGAATGTCGTTGAGGTTGCTGGCCACGGCGCGGTTTTCGCTGCTGCTGCGCGTCAGGAAACCGTCGACCCGACGGGCCAGCTCCCGAAATTCTTCAGCACCGACTTCGCGACGCATGAACCGGCCCCAGTCGGTGCTCAAGGCCTGGGCCTCTTCACTCAGGCCATTGACCAGCGGCGTAGCGCTTTCCACCAGGTCCATGGTGCGGTTGGCCGCCGCCTCGGTCAGCTTGACCACATAGCCCAGGCGCTCGGTGGCGTCGGTGATCTGCGAGACTTCCTCGGCCTGCGGCATGTGCGGGTCGATCTGGAAATTGACAATCGCGCTGTGCAGTTCACGCGTGAGCTTGCCCACTTCCTGATACAGACCACGGTCACGGGTCTGGTTGAGCTCATGGATCATTTGAACCGCATCGCCAAAGCGACCTTTTTCAAGGCTGTCGACCAGTTCGCGGGCATGTTTTTTCAGGGTCGATTCGAAATCGCCCATTGAAGATTCGTTGTCCATAGCTCCCCCGTGGCGCCGTTAACCGATGCGTTCGAAGATTTTTTCGATCTTCTCTTTCAACGCCTGGGCCGTGAAGGGCTTGACCACATAGCCGTTTACACCGGCCTGGGCCGCTTCGATGATCTGCTCGCGCTTGGCTTCGGCAGTCACCATCAGCACCGGGAGGTGCTTGAGTTTTTCGTCGGCGCGCACATGGCGCAGCAAGTCGATACCGGTCATGCCGGGCATGTTCCAGTCAGTCACCAGAAAGTCGATGCTCCCGCTGTTGAGGACCGGAATGGCTGTGACGCCATCATCCGCCTCGACCGTGTTGGTGAACCCAAGGTCACGCAACAGGTTTTTTATGATCCGCCGCATCGTTGAGAAGTCATCAACGATGAGGATTTTCATGTTCTTGTCCAATTCGACCTCCAAGCAGTCTTAAACGCGCCCAGCACCTGGACGCGCCATTTCAATCAATTCCGGCACAACACTCGACAACGGTCTGGAGCACAACGGATGGAAACTGACCCGGCAACGCCATGCCAGTCCCGCTCGCAGTGTCCCCACACTGCCTGTCAGCGCGCTCGCCACTCCCCCAAACGGCCCCGCAAGCGGGCCGCGCACTGGCTGTGTAACTGGCTGACCCGAGATTCGCTGACCCCCAGGACCTCACCGATTTCCTTGAGGTTCAGCTCTTCGTCGTAGTACAGCGCCAAGACCAGTCGCTCACGTTCCGGCAAATTGGCAATCGCATCCGCCAGCGCGCTCTGGAAACGTTCATCTTCCAGGTCACGTGACGGCTCCATGTGAGCACTCGCGTTATCCTCATGCAGCCCTTCGTGCTCGCCGTCCTGCAAGAGGTCGTCGAAGCTGAACAGGCGACTGCCCAAGGTATCGTTCAAAATCCCGTAATAATCATCGAGACTCAACTGGAGTTCGGCCGCAACCTCGTGATCTTTAGCGTCACGCCCAGTTTTAGCTTCGATTGCCCGAATCGCGTCACTGACCATGCGGGTATTGCGGTGCACCGAACGCGGCGCCCAATCACCCTTGCGGACTTCATCGAGCATCGCCCCACGAATGCGAATACCGGCATAGGTCTCGAAACTGGCGCCCTTGCTGGCGTCGTATTTGTTCGACACTTCAAGCAGGCCGATCATGCCGGCCTGGATCAAATCCTCGACCTGGACACTGGCTGGCAACCGCGCCAGCAAGTGATAGGCGATACGCTTGACCAGTGGCGCATAACGCTCGATCAATTCGTATTGGGCGTCCCGTGCCGATTTTTTGTAGAGATGGTTGTAACCGCTGGCTGTCATAACACGGGCCCTGCTGTTTGTTGCACAAGACGCTCGACGAAAAACTCCAGATGCCCGCGGGGGTTGGCCGGTAGTGGCCAGGTATCGACCTTCTGGGCGATCGCCTTGAACGCCAGCGCGCATTTGGAACGTGGAAAGGCTTCATAAACGGCACGTTGCTTCTGGACGGCCTTGCGCACGCTTTCGTCGTAAGGCACTGCACCGACGTATTGTAGGGCGACGTCCAGGAAGCGATCGGTGACCTTCGTCAATTTGGCGAACAGGTTGCGTCCTTCCTGCGGGCTCTGGGCCATGTTGGCCAGGACGCGGAAGCGGTTCATGCCATAGTCGCGGTTAAGCAGTTTGATCAGGGCATAGGCGTCGGTGATGGACGTCGGTTCGTCGCAGACCACCAGCAGCACTTCCTGGGCGGCGCGCACGAAACTGACGACCGAGTCGCCGATGCCGGCCGCGGTGTCGATCACCAGCACATCGAGGTTGTCGCCGATGTCGCTGAACGCCTGGATCAGGCCCGCGTGCTGCGCCGGGGTCAGGTGAACCATGCTCTGGGTGCCGGAGGCAGCCGGCACGATGCGAATCCCGCCCGGCCCCTGCAACAGCACGTCGCGCAGTTCGCAACGGCCTTCGATCACGTCCGCCAGGGTGCGTTTGGGGGTAAGCCCCAACAACACGTCGACGTTCGCCAGGCCCAGGTCGGCGTCCAGCAGCATGACCCGTCGGCCAAGCTCTGCCAGAGCCAGGGACAAGTTCACTGACACGTTAGTCTTCCCGACGCCACCTTTGCCGCCGGTCACCGCGATCACCTGTACGGGATGCATGCTGCCCATGTTCGTTCTTTACCTTGTCTTCTTAGACGGAGGCCACATTACTGGCTGCGCGTTCGCATACGGAACAATGCATGGCAGACCATCGATGTAGGTACAAAAAATATTCATGATTACCTCAGCCGACCTGCTTGGTCGGGCTGTGGTAGATGTCAGCGAACATGTCAGCCATGGCTTCCTCGCTGGGTTCTTCCTGCATTTGCACACTTACGGCACGACTGACCAATTGATGACGGCGCGGCAGATGCAAATCATCCGGGATCCGCGGCCCATCGGTCAGGTAGGCCACCGGCAGTTCATGACCGATCGCCAGGCTCAACACCTCGCCCAGGCTTGCCGTTTCGTCCAGCTTAGTCAGGATGCAGCCGGCCAGCCCGCAGCGTTTGTAGCTGTGATATGCGGCGGTTAGAACCTGTTTTTGGCTGGTGGTTGCCAACACGAGATAATTTTTTGACTTGATACCGCGTCCGGCCAGGCTTTCGAGCTGCATGCGCAGGGCCGGATCGCTGGCTTGCAGGCCGGCGGTATCGATCAGCACGACGCGTTTGCGCAGCAGCGGCTCCAGCGCCTGGGCCAGGGATTGGCCCGGATCCACATGGGTCACCGACACATTGAGGATGCGGCCCAGGGTCTTGAGTTGTTCCTGGGCACCGATACGGAAACTGTCCATGCTTACCAGGGCGATGCTCTGGGCGCCGTACTTGAGTACATAACGGGCGGCGAGCTTGGCCAGGGTGGTGGTCTTGCCCATGCCGGCAGGACCGACCATGGCAATGACCCCGCCCTCTTCCAGCGGCTCGACTTCCGGCGTGGCAATCATGCGTGCCAGGTGCGCCAGCAACATGCGCCAGGCTTGGCGCGGCTCTTCGATACCATTGATCAGCGCCAGCAGGTCGCGGGACAACGGGCCGGACAGGCCGATGCGTTGCAGGCGACGCCACAGGTTGGCCTGGGCCGGACGGCTGCCTTGCAGCTGGTTCCAGGCCAGGGAGCCGAGCTGGACTTCCATCAGCTCGCGCAGGCTGTTGAGTTCGAAGCGCATCGAGTCCAGGGCGCGCGGGTCAAGCCCACGGGCTGGCGCGGCAGGTGCCGGCTCTGGACGACGCGGTTCGGCCTGGACCTGTTCCATCAGCGGTTCGGCGGCGGTCAACGGCAGGCCGGCGGTCAGCGGTTGACCGGCGAACAATTGACGATTGATGCCCGGCGCACCTTCGCCTTCGCTGCTGCGCAGGCTCAGTTCGGCCTGGGCGCTGGCGATGCGCGATTGAGTCTTGCGCAGCTCATCTTCAAGTTCCATGTTCGGAACCCGTGGCGCCAGCGCCGACAATTTGTAATCCAGGGCCGCCGGCAGCTCGACACCGCCGGCGATACGACGGTTGCCAATGATGGCTGCTTCAGCGCCCAGCTCGTCACGAACCAGTTTCATGGCCTGACGCATGTCTGCGGCGAAAAAACGCTTCACTTGCATAAACCACTACCTCAGCCGTTGGGCCCTACTGTCGCAACGATGGTCACTTGCTTGTTGTCCGGTATTTCCTGGTACGCCAGCACATGCAGCCCCGGGACCGCGAGGCGTCCGAATCGCGAGAGCATCGCGCGAATCGGACCGGCCACCAGCAGGATCACCGGTTGGCCTTGCATCTCTTGCCGCTGGGCTGCCTCGATCAGCGAACGCTGCAGCTTCTCGGCCATGCTTGGCTCCAGCAGAACACCCTCTTCCGAGCCTTGTCCTGCCTTCTGCAGACTATTGAGCAATATCTGTTCCAACCTTGGCTCCAAGGTGATAACAGGCAGCTCAGACTCAGTGCCTACAATGCTTTGGACGATTGCACGGGATACGCCGACCCGAACCGCGGCCACCAGGGCGGCGGTATCTTGACTCTTGGACGCGTTGTTGGCGATGGCTTCGGCAATACTGCGTATGTCGCGCACGGGCACTTGTTCGGCCAACAACGCTTGCAGCACCTTGAGCAACTGCGACAACGAAACCACGCCCGGCACCAACTCTTCAGCCAGCTTCGGCGAGCCTTTGGCCAGTACTTGCAGGAGTTGCTGGACTTCTTCGTGGCCAATCAACTCGCTGGAGTGCTTGTACAGAATCTGGTTCAAGTGGGTCGCCACCACGGTACTGGCGTCCACCACGGTGTAGCCGAGGGACTGGGCCTGGGCCCGCTGACTGATTTCGATCCACACCGCCTCCAGGCCAAAAGCCGGATCCTTGGCGGTGATGCCGTTGAGGCTGCCGTAGACCTGGCCAGGGTTGATCGCCAGCTCGCGGTCGGGGTAGATCTCGGCTTCGGCCAGGATCACGCCCATCAGTGTCAGACGATAGGCGCTCGGCGCCAGGTCGAGGTTGTCGCGGATGTGCACAGTGGGCATCAAGAAGCCCAGGTCCTGGGAGAGCTTCTTGCGCACCCCCTTGATCCGCGCCAGCAACTGACCACCCTGGTTGCGGTCGACCAAAGGAATCAGGCGATAACCGACTTCCAGGCCGATCATGTCGAATGGCGTCACGTCATCCCAGCCCAATTCCTTGGTTTCCATGGCACGGGCCGGCGACGGCAGCAGTTCCTGCTGGCGCTTGACCTCTTGCAGGGCCTGGACTTTCTGCACGTTCTGCTTCTTCCAGAACAGGTAGGCACCGCCAGCTGCCAGGGCCGCCATGCTCAGGAAGGAAAAATGCGGCATGCCAGGCACCAGGCCCAGCACCGCCATCAGGCCGGCGGCAACAGCCAGGGCCTTGGGCGAGGCGAACATTTGTCGACTGAGCTGCTTGCCCATGTCCTCGGAGCCCGAAGCACGGGTCACCATGATCGCGGCGGCTGTGGATAACAACAGTGATGGCAATTGCGCCACCAAACCGTCACCGATGGTCAACAAGGCGTAGACCCTGCCAGCGTCACCGAAGGTCATGCCATGCTGGAAGATACCGACGGCCATGCCGCCGATCAGGTTGATGAACAGAATCAACAGGCCGGCGATGGCGTCACCGCGCACGAATTTGCTGGCACCGTCCATGGAGCCGTAGAACTCGGCTTCCTGGGCCACTTCCAGGCGGCGCAGCTTGGCCTGGCTCTGGTCGATCAGGCCGGCGTTGAGGTCGGCGTCGATCGCCATCTGTTTGCCGGGCATCGCATCGAGGGTGAAACGCGCGCTTACCTCGGAAATCCGCCCGGCGCCCTTGGTCACCACGACGAAGTTGATGATCATCAGGATGGCGAAGACCACGATACCGACCACGTAGTTACCGCCGATCACCACTTCGCCAAAGGCCTGGATCACCTTACCGGCGGCGGCGTGGCCTTCTTGGCCATGAATCATCACCACCCGGGTGGACGCCACGTTCAGCGCCAGGCGCAACAGCGTGGCCACCAGCAGGATGGTCGGGAACACCGCGAAATCCAGCGGCCGCAGGGCGTAGACGCACACCAGCAGCACCACGATCGACAGGGCGATGTTGAACGTGAAGAACACGTCCAGCAGGAACGGCGGCACCGGCAGCATCATCATGGCGAGCATGACCAGCAGCAACAGCGGCACGCCCAGATTACCCCGGCTGAGGTCTACGACATTGCTGCGTGCAGAGCTGAGTAACTGAGAGCGATCCACCAATATTCCCCGTTCCTGTGAAGCAAACTTTTGACGCCCGGAGGGGGCGCAGGCGGGGTATTGCAAGAAGCCTTCCAACTTTTGCCGGAGGCGGGAATAGAGCGGCTGACGCACATTCAACTTTGTGGGAGCGAGCCTGCTCGCGATTGCAATTTGTCAGTCAACATTTGCATAGACTGGATTACCGCATTCGCGAGCAGGCTCGCTCCCACAGGGTCATGCTGTTCACCTAAGGCAAACGACGAATCTGTGGCGAGGGAGCTTGCTCCCGCTGGGTCGCGAAACGGCCCCGAAACCACTCGAATACGAAACATCAGACACACCTGCGTTATGGCGGTCGCTGCGCAACCGAGCGGGAGCAAGCTCCCTCGCCACGGGCAAACCTAACCATTCTGCTAGTTCCCCCTCTGCATCCCAACCCCGATAATCCAACGGAGCCTCACCCGAACGGAGCATCGACCATGTCAGCCACGCGCCTCTGCACTTACCGCTATGACCCACTGGATCGCCTCACCTGCCACTCCGTGATGACTCTCGCGCCTGTCCAGCGGTTTTATTGCATGTCTCGCCTGGCGACAGAAATCGAAGGAGCCATCAGCCGGTCAATTGTTCAACATGGCGATCAATTGCTGGCCCAGAGCGAAACCCAAGGCAGCGCAAAGCAAGGAACACTGTTGGCGACCGATCAGCAACGCTCGGTATTGCATGCCGTTTCCGCCAATGAAAGGCAGTCCCATGCCTATTCACCTTATGGCAATCGAACTATCGGCAACGGTTTTTTGAGCCTGCTCGGCTTCAATGGAGAACGACCGGACCCGGTGACCGGGCATTATTTGCTGGGGAATGGTTATCGGGCGTTCAATCCGGTTTTGATGCGGTTTAATAGTTCGGACAAATTGAGTCCGTTTGGCAAGGGCGGGATAAACTCTTATGCATATTGTTCAGGTGATCCAATAAACAGGAGCGACCCGAACGGAAGGATGGGGATCAGTTCTCTCTGGCGTTGGGTGAGCGCGGCTCTTTTTCCTGCTCGCCCGAGAATTCATTTAAGCGGGCCCGAGGTCGTATTTAATTTAAGGGGGCCCGAGATTGTAATCAATAAGTTCTCCCTCCCTCCAAAAGGTTATTATGTAGTTAAAACAACTATCCAACGTCCATGGCGGGCGACGGAGGGAATTGAAACAATACATAAAAAAACCATACTATCCACCCTCCCGCAAAGACTTGAAGAAGCGGCCTTTTCAATCCTTCCGAATACTTTCGATCCACGTAAATATACGCGCCTCTTCCAGAACAAGATTGACCATCTCTCCCGAGTCAATTTTTTTAATTACTTGCAGGATAGGAAAACAGTATCACGTCTTCAAAGCCCCGGAATGCCAGATACGGGCAAAATCAATCTTATAGGATCCCTAAGCGAAGCGAGCAAGGTACGAGGAATCAATATGTTTGCGCTGGAAAAGTGGAAGTATGAAATTAGACGTAGTGAATCTTATTATTCCCTCAGTGGCTTCCACAGCGATGGTAGATGGGAATCGGACTTTTTAGCGCCCCTCGGTCTTCGCCTCGGGTTCGAATAAGCCTCCACTGAAACCCCATCAAACATCCCGCCGCAAATCCGGCGGAATCGGCAAATCCTTGAGCGGTTCGGGGCGTTTGCCCTTGCCGGCGCGGTGCTGGCGGATCTGGTAGACGTAGGCCAATACCTGCGCAACAGCCAAATACAGGCCCCCAGGGATTTCCTGGTCGAGTTCGGTGGAGTAATAGATTGATCGCGCCAACGCCGGGGATTCGAGCAGCATCACTTCATTGGCCACGGCGATCTCGCGGATCTTCAGTGCCAGGAAGTCACTGCCCTTGGCCAGCAACACGGGAGCGGTGCCTTTTTCGGGGTCGTACTTGAGGGCGACGGCGTAGTGGGTCGGGTTGGTGATGACCACGTCGGCGTCAGGGATCGCCGCCATCATCCGCCGCTGGGAGACCTCGCGCTGCAACTGACGAATGCGCTGCTTGACCTCCGGCTTGCCTTCCGCATCCTTGTGCTCGTCGCGCACTTCCTGCTTGGTCATCAACAGCTTTTGCTTGCTCTGATAGAGTTGGATCGGCACGTCGATGGCGGCAATCAGGATCAAGCCGCAGGCCATCCACAATGTGCTCCAGCCCACTAACTGCACACTGTGGATAATGGCCTGTTCCAGCGGTTCGTGAGCAATGCGCAGCAGATCGTCGATGTCGGCCTGCAACACCGTCAGCGCAACGAACAGAACCAGCAGGAACTTCCCGAATGCCTTGAGCAACTCCATCAGCGCCGTGGTGGAAAACATGCGCTTGAGGCCGGCGGCCGGATTCATCCGGCTGAACTTGGGGGCCAGGCTTCCGGCGGCGAACAGCCAGCCGCCCAGGGAAATCGGGCCGATCACCGCAGCCAGCAACAGGCAGATCAGGATCGGCTGCACCGCCAGGATCGCGATCTTGCCCGAGTGCAGCAGATGCTGGGCCATGGACCCCGGAGAGAGCAGTACTTCGCGAGGCAGGGAGAAATTCAGGCGCATGATTTCCAGCAGGTCCAAGGCCAACCCGCCGCCATAAATCAACAACCCACCCGCTCCTGCCAGCATCACCGCCAGCGTATTGAGTTCCTTGGAGCGGGCAATCTCGCCCTTTTCCCGGGACTCGCGCAGGCGCTTTTCCGTGGGGTCTTCTGTCTTGTCCTGACCACTCTCGCTCTCGGCCATGGTTCAGCGCGCCTGTGCCATGTCACGTAAAAGCTGCAAGGCCTGGGTGGCCAGCGGCTGATACTGGTTGAGGATATCCCCCAGACTGATCCAGAAGATCACCATGCCCAGCACCAGGGTCAGAGGGAAACCAATGGAGAAGATATTCAGTTGCGGCGCCGCGCGAGTCATTACGCCAAACGCGATGTTGACCACCAGCAACGCGGTGATCGCCGGCAATACCAGCACCATCGCGGCACCCATGACCCAGCCGAGCTTGCCAGCGATTTCCCAGAAGTGATTGATCAGGAACGCACTGCCCACCGGCATGGTGGTAAAGCTCTCGGTCAAGACCTCGAACACCACCAGATGCCCGTTCATGGCGAGGAACAACAGGGTCACCAGCATCGTCAGGAACTGGCCGATCACCGCGGTGTTGACGCCGTTGGTGGGGTCGATCATGGACGCGAAGGCCATGCCCATCTGGATCGAAATGATTTGCCCGGCCACCACAAAGGCCTGGAAAAACAGCTGCAACGAGAACCCCATCAAGGCACCGATGAGAATCTGCTCGGCCACCAGCATCAGCGCGCTGAGGTCCAGGGCATTGACCGGCGGCATCGGTGGCAGCCCGGGCGCGATAACCACCGTGATCGCCAGGGCGAAGTACAAACGCACCCGAGGTGGCACCAGTGTCGTGCCGAAGATCGGCATGCTCATCAGCACCGCGGTGACGCGAAACAGCGGCAGGATGAACGATGCCACCCACGTGCTGATCTGGGTGTCCGTCAGCTCGAGCATCGACATGGGGTCAGCCGATCAACTGCGGAATACTGCCGTACAACTGCAGGATGTATTCCATGAAGGTCTGTACCATCCAGGGGCCGGCGACGATCAACGTCACCAGCATTACCAGCAGGCGCGGCAGGAAGCTCAAGGTCTGTTCGTTGATCTGGGTCGCGGCCTGGAACATCGCCACCAGCAAGCCCACCAGCAGGCTGGGGATCACCAGGATGGCAACCATCGAAGCCGTCAGCCAGAGCGCTTCACGAAACAGGTCTACCGCTACTTCAGGCGTCATATCGTCCTACCCGCACAAGAGGCCTAAACACCGCCGAAACTGCCCGCCAGGGTACCGATGATCAGCGCCCAGCCATCCACCAATACAAACAGCATGATCTTGAACGGCAGGGAAATGATCAGCGGCGAGAGCATCATCATACCCATGGCCATCAGTACGCTGGCGACCACCAGGTCGATGATCAGGAACGGGATGAAAATCATGAAACCGATCTGGAACGCGGTCTTCAGCTCGGACGTCACGAACGCCGGCACCAGGATGGTCAGCGGTGCCTGGTCGGCACTCGGGATGTCGGTGCGCTTGGACAGGCGCATGAACAATTCCAAGTCGCTGCTGCGAGTCTGGGCCAGCATGAAGTCCTTGATCGGCACCTGGGCCTTGGCCACGGCATCCTGGGCGCTGAGTTGTTCCGCCAGGTAAGGCTGCAGCGCATCCCGGTTCACCCGGTCGAACACAGGCGCCATGATGAACATGGTCAGGAACAGCGCCATGCCGGTGAGGATCTGGTTCGAAGGGGTCTGTTGCAGGCCCAGGGCCTGGCGCAGGATCGAAAAGACAATGATGATCCGGGTGAAGCTGGTCATCAGCATGACGAACGCCGGAATGAAACTCAGCGCGGTCATGATCAGCAGGATCTGCAAGCTGACCGAATATTCCTGGGCCCCTTCGGCGTTGGTTCCCAGGGTGATCGCCGGGATCGATAGCGGGTCCGCGGCGAACGCCAACGGTGCGGCCAGCATCAGGGCCAATGCCAACAGAATGCGCAACGGCATTACTTTTTATCCTTCTGGTCTTTCCCCAGCAGCTCCATGAGGCGCTGGGCAAATTCGGGGCTGGCCGACTCGGTGGAGGGTACCTGTACCGGCTCCTTGAGGACGTGCAACGCAGTGATGGTGCCCGGGCTCAGGCCCAGCAGGATCTGCTCGTTGCCGACCTGCACCAGCACCAGCCGGTCGCGCGGCCCGAGCGCACGGGAACCGACGATGTCGATGACCTGGCCCTTGCCCGCAGGCCCCGCCTGTTGCACGCGCCGCACCAACCAGGCGAGAAAGAAGATCAAGCCCAGCACCAGCAGCAAGCCGAGCACCAGGTGCGCCAGTGGCCCGGCGATACCCGTGCCCGACGCCGGCGCAACGGCCGCCGTGGTAACCGGTTCGGCCGCCAGCACGCTCAAGGGCAGCATCGACGCTGCGGCGAGGAAACCTTTCACTCAGCGCTACTTCTTGATGCGTTCGCTCGGGCTGATCACGTCCGTCAGGCGAATGCCGAACTTCTCGTTGACCACCACCACTTCGCCATGGGCGATCAAGGTGCCGTTGACCAGCACGTCGAGCGGCTCGCCGGCCAGGCGGTCCAGCTCGATCACCGAGCCCTGGTTGAGCTGCAGCAGGTTGCGGATGTTGATATCGGTGCTGCCCACTTCCATGGAGATGGACACCGGAATGTCGAGGATCACGTCCAGGTTCGGCCCGTCCAGCGTCACCTGTTCATTGCTCTTGGGCACGCTGCCAAACTCTTCCATCGGCAAGCGATTGGAGCCGTGGTTACCGCTATCGGCGGCCAGCAAGGCATCGATGTCAGCCTGCCCGGCATCGCCGGTTTCTTCCAGGGCCGCGGCCCACTCGTCGGCCAGCGCCTGGTCATCCTGGGTGTTCATATCGTTAGCCATCATTTGTCCTCGGCGGGCAAAAATCAGTTAGAAACGCAACCTTAAAAATTCGACACCGCTCAGCGGCGTTCGATCGGCTCGATCACCTGCAACGCCAGGTTGCCTTTGTGAGAGCCCATCTTGACCTTGAAGGCCGGTACGCCATTGGCGCGCATGATCATTTCGTCGGGCATCTCGACCGGAATGATGTCACCCGGCTGCATGTGCAAGATGTCCCGCAGGCGCAGTGGGCGCCGGGCGACCGTCGCGCCGATCGGCACATCGACGTCGAGCACGTCCTGGCGCAAGGCGTTGATCCAGCGCTCGTCCTGGTCGTCGAGGTCCGACTGGAAACCGGCGACGAGCATTTCCCGCACCGGCTCGATCATCGAATACGGCATGGTCACGTGCAGGTCGCCGCCACCGCCATCGAGTTCGATGTGGAAGGTCGAGACCACGATGGCTTCGCTCGGCCCGACGATGTTGGCCATGGCCGGGTTCACTTCCGAGTTGATGTACTCGAAGTTCACTTCCATGATCGCCTGCCAGGCTTCCTTCAAATCGATGAAGGCCTGCTCCAGCACCATGCGCACCACTCGCAGCTCGGTCGGGGTGAATTCGCGACCTTCGATCTTGGCGTGACGACCGTCGCCGCCGAAGAAGTTGTCCACCAGCTTGAACACCAGTTTGGCGTCGAGGATGAACAACGCAGTGCCGCGCAACGGCTTGATCTTCACCAGGTTGAGGCTGGTGGGCACGTACAGCGAATGCACGTACTCGCCGAACTTCATCACCTGCACGCCACCCACGGCCACATCGGCCGAGCGACGCAGCATGTTGAACATGCTGATGCGGGTGTACCGGGCGAAACGCTCGTTGATCATTTCCAGGGTCGGCATGCGTCCGCGAACGATGCGATCCTGGCTGGTCAGGTCGTAGCTTTTGACGCTGCCCGGTTCAGCAGCGTTTTCGGTCTGTACCAGACCGTCGTCGACACCATGCAACAGCGCATCGATTTCGTCCTGGGACAGCAGGTCCTGCACGGCCATGTCGTGTTCCTACTGCAATACGAAGTTAGTGAAGAGCAACTGTTCGATCACCACTTTGCCGAGCTCTTTCTGAGCCACTTCCTGCACGCTGGCCGTGGCTTTCTGGCGCAGCATTTCCTGGCCGACGGGGGTGGCCAGGGTGTCGAAACTCTGTCCGGAAAACAGCATCACCAGGTTGTTGCGAATCAACGGCATGTGCACCCGAAGCGCTTCCAGGTCAGCCTGGTTGCGACCCTGCAAAGTAATGCTGACCTGCATGTAGCGTTGGCGACCGTTCACGGTGTAGTTGGCCACGAAGGCCGGCGCCATCGGTTCGAAAATCGCCGGCTGCTTGCCCACTGGCGCGACTTCGGCCGCTGCCGCCGCCGGCTTGCTTTGAGCGCTGTGCATGAAATACCAGGTTGCCCCCACGGACACGCCGATCGCCAGGAGCAAACCCACCACGATCATGATGATCAGCTTGAGTTTGCCTTTGGTTGCAGGGTCTTTTACAGCTGCTGCTTCGCTCTTCGCCATGCCAATAATCCGTCACTAATCGGGGTTTTCACTGTTGCACGGCAAGGCTGGAGCAAGTGTTATGCCAGAAGTGTCGGTACTCAGGATGACGAGGCAGATGCGATCTACAGAACCCATAAAAACCAATGTGGGAGCGAGCTTGCTCGCGATAGCGGCGGTGGACCAGCCCCTGCAAAGGTGACTGACCATCCGCTATCGCGAGCAAGCTCGCTCCCACAGGGGTGAGCTGCGTTGGATCAGGCGTAGTAGTCGACCGCGCTGGTGCCGATGACGCTGGTCGTGCTGGCGGCCACTTCAGCGATGCTGGCCGCAGTGGCTTCATCCCCGGCATCCACCGGTCCACCGGAAGATGTCGAACGCCCCGCCCGGGCCTGCTGCTGGGCTTGCTGCTCCTGGTTCTGCGAACCACGGGATTGGTCCGACACGCTGACGTCGACCTGGCCCATGCCCTGCTGGGCAAAACTGTCCCGCAGGCGATGCATCTGGCCTTCGAGGGCTTCGCGAACGCCGGAGTGGGCGCTCATGAAGGTGACCTGGGTCTGCTGGTCCGGCTCCATGTTCACCCGGATATCCAGGCGCCCGAGTTCGGCGGGCTGCAATTGGATGTCGGCCGCCTTGAGATTGACGCTGGACAGGTACATCACCCGGTTCACCACCTCTTCGGTCCAACCGCTCTGGTTCATCGCGATAGGGTGATTGACCGGCACCGCGTTGGCGGTTTTGGGCGTGGCGGCCTGGGTCAGTGCAGCCAGGCGGGTGGCGAAATCGTCTACGCGGGTGTCACTGGACGCGGCGCTCAAGTCCTTGAGACCCTCGCTGATCAAGCCGCCGAAGGCCTTGTCGCCACCCTGGCTGCCGGACTCGGTGCTGTTCTGGTCGGCTTGCACGCTGAGCATGCTGGCCATGCCGGCGGCGAAGGTCTGCGCTGAAGTCGGCTCGCCGTCGAGCGACGCCGGGGCAGCGCTCTTGGGCTGTGCCTGGCTGCTGGCGGAAACATGACCGCTCTGCTCCATCGCCAAGCGCAAGGCGGGCAATGCGTCGAGCGGATCGGCTTGTGGGTCGAAGGCTGGATCGACGACCGGAACCGCAGGTTGGGCCGGTGCGGCCAATGGGACAACCGGTGCCGCGACCGCAGTCGTTACCTGAGCCTCAGCCGTGACCACCACGGGGACAGGTTCGGCCGGGGCTGTCGCGACCGGCACCGCCATGTCCGTCAGCGCGCCTGGGTCGAGGCTCGGATCGACCGGTGCCGCATCCGCCACCGGCGCTTCAGCCGCGTCGGCATCGTTATCGCTGGCCGCTTTGTCGTCGGTGCTAGCCGCTTTGTCCGCGGGCAAGGGTTTGCCGCTATCGGCAACCGTCGGTTCCGGGGCGGCAGGGGTTTCGTTGCCGGCGTCTTTTTTGACGGTGTTGTCAGCGGCCTTGTCGCGCGCCGGTTTCACCACGGGCTCAGGGGCCGCCGCTGCTTTGGCAGGCGCCTGCTTGGCGAAGACTTGAGCGAAGCTGGAGGCTCTATCCCCGAGGTCCGGGGCGGCTGCCGGTGAATTGACGGCGGCCTGGGGCTTGGCCTGGACGGAGGCCTGAAGCAATGAATTAGGGGTGACGGGCATAAAAAGGTCTCCGCTGCACTGGAATCATAGGTACAGTCGAGACTAGGCAATGCAAGGCACGGGCCAACGTTTTACCCGACCGTCAAATCTCAGCAGTGGAAACCTTCACGCTCTTCCCGGCACAGCTTGCGGACATGGGCAAATTCGCTGTCGATTTCGTTGACCAGGTTTTCGATGCCGCCCAAGGACGGCTGCTTGGCACGCTGTTCCAGCTCGCCGCACAACTCGGCCAGGCGAATGGCGCCCATGTTGCTGCTGCTGCCCTTGAAGCTGTGGGCGGTGGCGCTCAGTTTTTCAGCGTCCCGTGCTTCATGCAGCACGCGCAAGCGAGCCTCGGAGTCGTTGAGAAACGTATCCAGCAACTCCGGATACCCCTCCTCCATGACTTCCTTCAACGTGCTAAGCACGTCGCGGTCCAGATGAATCTCGTTCACTTGTTCGCTCCCTGATCAAGAATGGCCCCAATTATGCCAGAGCCTCCCAGAAAAACTCCACGCGCGCACTACGACCATCGTCTGACCAACTGGCCTGGTGGCTCAGTTGGCGAACCAGGCTCACGCCGCGTCCCGACAATCGATCACTGTCCACGGGCCGTGCCAGCACCCGGGCGACATCGAACCCTTCGCCACTGTCTTCGACTTCGATGGCCAGGCGACCGCCCTCGCCGTTTGGCGAAACGTGCAAGTGCACCCGCACGTAACCGTCGCTCAACTCATCCAGGCGTGTATTGCGCTCCCTGTAGTAGCGGGCGAAACCCGCTGCATCACGCTTGAGACTCGAATCGAGGCCCAGCACCCCGTGATCCAGGGCATTGGAGTAGAGCTCCGACATGACGCTGTAAAGCGCGCCGCTCTGCGCCCTGAGCCCATGCACCTCCAGCAGCAATTGCAACAGGTAGGGCATCGGGTTGAAGCGCTTGAGCGTCTGCGCACGGAACTCGAAACTCACCGACCAATCCAGCGGGCTGGACTGGCCGCTATCGGAATAGACCGGTGGTGGTGGATTGAGTTGCGTCGGAGCGACCAGCCGCACCTCGACCATGCTGAAGTCGTCACGGGCCTCACCACGAAAATCCAGCAGCGCCTGCTGGATATCCTCAAAAAGACGGTCGGGTTCACGGTTGGCCGAAAACACCTGCTGCAACCGCTCCACGCCAAACGGCTGGTCATCGCGGTCACTGGTCTCGATGACACCATCGGACAGCAGGAACACCCGATCCCCCAGCGACATCGGATGCACTTCGGTGCGGTCATCGAACAACTGCGGGGTGAGCACGCCCAATGGCAGGTGTCGCGCCGGTAAGGGCGTGCGCACGCCGCTGAGGCTGTCATGCAGGTAACCATCGGGCATGCCGCCGTTCCAGATCTCCACCGTACAGCGCTGGAAGCTCAGGCATAACAGCGTCGCGCAGCAGAACATATCCACTGGCAGGATGCGTTTGAGCTTGGCATTCATCTCCCGCAGGATTTGCGCCAGCCCATAGCCCTTGGCCGTCATCCCGTAGAACACTTCCGCCAGGGGCATCGCGCCGACCGCCGCCGGCAGGCCATGCCCGGTGAAATCCCCCAACAGGATGTGCATGTCGCCGGCCGGGTTGAACGCGGCCAGCAGCAGGTCGCCGTTGAACAAGGCGTAGGGTGATTGCAAATAACGGATGTTCGGCGCGCTCAGGCAACCGGAGTGGGCGATCTTGTCGAACACGGCCTTGGCGACCCGTTGTTCGTTGAGCAGGTAATCATGGTGCCGGGCGATCTGGTCGCGCTGCTCCACCACCGTGGCCTGCAACCGGCGCAAGCGGTCCATGGCCTTGATCTTGGCCGTCAGGATCACTTGGTTGTAGGGTTTTGCCAGGAAATCGTCGCCGCCTGCTTCCAGGCAACGGGCCAGGGCTTCGCTCTCAGTCAGCGAGGTGAGGAAAATGATCGGGACCAACTGGTCCCCGGCCAACTGTTTGATTTTCTGCGCCGCTTCGAAGCCGTCCATCACCGGCATCATCGCATCCATCAGCACCAGGTGCGGACGCTGTTGCAGATAGACATCGACCGCTTCGGCGCCATCGGCCGCCGTGAGCACATGATGGCCCTGGCGGCGGACAATGGTCGACAGCAGCAGTCGATCAGCGGCGCTGTCTTCGGCAATCAGGACCGTCAGTGGCTCCGACGACGATTGCATGGCGATCAACTGATGTCGAACAGCTTGTCGAAATTGGAGATCGCGAGGATTTTCTTGACGTCGCTGCTGCTGTTGACGACGCGGATATCCGACTGGTCGCCACCGGCATGATCGCGCAACAGCAGGAGCATGCCTAAGGCGGAACTGTCGAGGTAAGTGGCTTCTTTCAAATCCACCACGATGGAGTCAGGTTTCTTGTGGAGCCGCTCATAGGACTCACGAAACTCCTGATGCCGCCCGAAATCGAATCGACCCTTGATCGAGATCGTCAGCTTATGCCCATCGGGGGATACTTCGGTAACGACTGACATGATCGGCTTCCTTGTCATGGACATACGTGTACAAGGTGTAGCATCTGGTAAAGGTCTGAGCAAGGTTTTGCCTCGTTCATCCGACAAAATCCTCGTTTCCCATCAGTAGGGATTCTGCCGCGGCAGGCGCTGGGACAATTCATCGAGCAGTTTCTGTTCGCGCTTGTCTTCCAGTTGCCGCGCCTCATCGATATAGCGCTGCACCAGTTTGCGCAGCCCTTCGACCCGGGCGAATGCTTCTTGCCAGCTCTGGCGGGCCTTCTCCAGGTTGTTCTGGTGCCAGACCAGGCTCTGGCGCTGCTGATCGATGGCAGTGCCCAGTTGCGCAAGAAATCCTTGGTAACCCAACAACCACTGCCCCGACACCCCATGGGCGCCACGGGCGATCCACTGCTCCTGGTATTCGAGTCGAAAATTTTCGAGGTCTGCCAGCTTGCTCTCGGCAACGGCCACTTGCCCCTGGAAATACGCCAGGCGCTGGACGGCGGTCTTCTCGGCCTTTTCCGCCATGTCCACCACGGGCGCCAGGCGTGCCGCACGACTTGTGGCCATGGTCGGTTATCCGCCAGCGACCGGAGCGAAAATCGTCTGCAGGTGCGCTTCGCTGGCACCCATGCCGATATTGTCGTTCAGGCTCTGGCGCAGATAAACGGCCATCGCCGGGTAAAGGCTGATGGCGGTGTCGGTCTCGCGGTCACCACCAGGTACATAGGCGCCGACGCTGATCAAATCGCGGCTTTGCTGGTAGCGCGACCAATATTGCTTGAACTGCTGGGCACGCCTCATATGCTCGGCACTGATCACCGACGGCATGACCCGACTGATGGACGCCTCGATGTCGATGGCCGGGTAGTGCCCTTCTTCGGCCAGGCGCCTGGACAGCACGATGTGGCCGTCGAGTACGCCCCGGGCCGAGTCGGCGATGGGGTCTTGCTGGTCGTCACCTTCGGACAGCACGGTATAGAACGCGGTGATGGAACCGCCGCCCTTTTCCGCATTGCCGGCGCGCTCGACCAGTTTCGGCAGCTTGGCGAACACCGAAGGCGGATAACCCTTGGTGGCCGGCGGCTCGCCGATGGCCAGGGCGATTTCCCGCTGGGCCTGGGCGAAACGAGTGAGCGAATCCATCAGCAACAGGACGTTCTTGCCCTTGTCGCGGAAATACTCGGCGATACGGGTGCAATACATCGCCGCCCGCATACGCATCAGCGGTGCATCGTCCGCAGGCGAAGCCACCACGACCGAACGCTTGAGCCCTTCCTCGCCGAGGATGTGCTCGATGAATTCCTTGACCTCACGGCCCCGCTCGCCGATCAGCCCTACTACGATAATGTCGGCTTCGGTGAAGCGGGTCATCATGCCCAGCAGCACACTCTTACCTACGCCGGTACCGGCAAACAGGCCCAGGCGCTGGCCGCGACCGACCGTCAATAAACCGTTGATGCAACGAATGCCCACGTCCAGCGGCACGCTGATGGGGTCACGCTTGAGGGGGTTGATCGTCGGGCCGTCCATCGGCACCCAGTCTTCGGCCTTCATGCCGCCCTTGCCGTCCAAGGCCCGTCCGGCCCCGTCCAGCACGCGTCCGAGCATGCTCATGCCCATGGGCAGGCGTCCGTTGTCGGCCAGGGGCACCACGCGCGCGCCGGGGGCGATGCCGGCGACACTGCCCACCGGCATCAAGAAAACCTTGCTGCCGGAAAAACCCATGACTTCGGCTTCGACCTGCACCGGATGGTAGCTGTCGTCGTTGATTACCATGCAGCGGCTGCCCATGGCGGCACGCAGGCCCTCGGCTTCGAGGGTCAAGCCAACCATGCGCAGCAAGCGACCCTCCAGGATCGGCTGGCCGGCCAGCTCACTGGCCTCGGCGTAGCTGCCCAGGCGCTTGCCGAAGCTGGTTCGCTCAAGGCGCATCGCGGCTGTCCAGTGCAGAAGTATCCAATTCAGGCACGTCCAATTCCTCCTCGACCGTCGCCACGTCACCTTGGAGTTCGTCCGGCAACTCCAGGCTCAGGTCGGCGGCGGCCGGGTGCAGGGCCTGTTCGTGTAGCTGGTCGAACAATTTGGCCATGATCTGGCTGATGCGTGTTTCAACCGTGGCGTCGATGCGGCTGTGTTCGGTTTCCACCCGACAACCGCCCGGCAGCAGCGTCGCATCCTCGACGATGCGCCAGGTTTCCTCATGGCGCTCGCGCAGGGCCTTGACCAGTTCGAAATCCTGGGGATTGATGTACAGCCGCACATTGCCCACGCCCAACGGCAACAGCTTGAGCGCTTCACGCATGACCTGTTCGATCTGGGTCGAATCGATGGCCAGTTCGCGCTGGATCACTTGTTTGGCGATGTGTTGCACCAAACCCACCAGGGATTTCTCGATCTGGGTGTCCTGCTCGGCAATGGGGTCGAACAGGTTGAGCATCAGCGATTCCACCGCACGAAGCTTGGCCGTCAACGCCACATCGGCTTCCTGGCGGACCTTGAGCGGGGGGCTGTGGAAGCCTTCCTTTTCGCCCACGGCGAAGCCTTCGTTATAGGCTTCCTGGCGAATGCTCTCGACTTCCTCGAGGGTCAGCGGCTGGACTTCTTCCAGCGGCACCTCCTCCATCTCCGGCAGTTCCTCCACGGGCTCCGGCTCAGGCTCGGGCACGTGGGGGTCGAAGCTGGGCAGCGACCAGACGTCGAAATTACTGACGTCTCGGCCGCGAATCAGGTCGCTGGGTGCTTCATCACTCTTGGCAGACATAACGACCTTAGATCATCTCTTCGCCGCCCTTGCCACCGAGAACGATCTCCCCGGCTTCGGCCATGCGGCGGGCGATGGTGAGGATTTCCTTCTGTGCGGTTTCCACGTCGCTGACGCGCACCGGGCCCTTGGCCTCGAGGTCGTCGCGCAACAGTTCGGCCGCCCGTTTGGACATGTTCTTGAAGATCTTTTCCTTGACGCCTTCGTCCGAACCCTTGAGGGCCAGCACCAGCACGTCGGACGACACTTCGCGCAACAGCGCCTGGATGCCACGGTCGTCGACATCGGACAGGTTGTTGAACACGAACATGAGGTCTTCGATCTGACCGGACAGGTCTTCGTCGACTTCGCGGATCGAGTCCATCAGCTGACCTTCGATCGAACTGTCGAGGAAGTTCATGATGTCCGCCGCGCGCTTGATGCCACCCAAGGTGGTGCGCGAGGCGTTGGAGTTGCCCGAGAACTGCTTCTCGAGAATCTGGTTCAATTCTTTCAGGGCCGCCGGCTGCACGGTGTTGAGCGACGACACCCGCAGGATGATGTCCAGGCGCACCTTGTGATCGAAGTTGCCGAGCACTTCACCTGCCTGGTCCGGGTCGAGGTAAGCCACCACGATCGCCTGGATCTGCGGGTGCTCGTAACGGATCACGTCGGCAACCGCCCGCGGCTCCATCCACTTGAGGCTGTCCAGGCCGCTGGTGTTGCCACCCAACAGGATCCGGGCGATGAGGCCGTTGGCCTTGTCCTCGCCCAGTGCCTGGGTCAGCATCTTGCGCACGTAGTCATCGGAACCGACGCCCAGGCTGGTCTGATCGCCGACGATGTCGACGAACTCGCTCATCACCTGCTCGACCTGCTCACGGTGCACGTTGCCCATTTGCGCCATGGCCACGCCCACGCGCTGGACCTCTTTGGGCCCCATGTGACGCAGCACTTGGGCGGCGTCGGTCGAACCCAGGGACAGCAGCAGGATCGCGGCTTTGTCGACCCGGGACAATTTGGCAACAGCGGCTCGATTATCACTCATCTGCGTTAATCCACTCTTTCACGACCTGGGCCACACGACCCGGGTCTTCTGCCACCAGACTCTTGATGGCGTTCAACTGAGCGTCGTAGCCTTCGCTCGGGCTTGGCAGCAGGATGCTCTGCGGCCCGCCGAGGCTGACGCGATCGTTGGCCAATTCGCCATCCAGGCCGCCCATGCCTCCCAGCTCGACATCGCCCAAGCCTGCCAACTGCTTGTTCTTGCCGCCACCGGTGATGTTGTTGAGCACCGGACGCAGTACACCGAAGACCAGTATCAGGATGAACAACACACCCAATACTTGCTTGACCACATCCCAGAACCAGGGTTGCGAATAAAACGGAATGTCGGCGATTTCTTCACCGCGCTCCAGGGAGAACGGCACGTTGATCACACTGACGCTGTCGCCACGGCTGGCGTCGAAACCAACCGCGTCCTGCACCAGGCGAGTAAAGCGCGCCAACTCGTCGGCGGTCCACGGCGCACGGCTGGTTTCGCCGTTGGCAGGGTTGACCTTGACCTGGTCGTCCACCACCACGGCGACCGACAGGCGATTCAAACGGCCCTGCTGCTGCTTGGTGTGGCTGATGGAACGGTCGAGCTCGAAGTTCTTGGTCGATTGCTGACGCTTGTCGGCCGGGTACGGCGCGAGCATCGGCTGGCCGGTGGCCGGATCCATGATTTGCTGGCCATTGGCATCGATCAGCGGCTGGCCTGGCTGCACCATGCCGGCGGCCGCCGTAGCACCACCGGTGGTTTGCGGCGCGCTGGCCGGCGACGGCGGCTGGTTGCTCAGGGCACCGGGCACGCCCTGCGGACCATTGCTGGCGGTACGCTGCTCGTTCACCGACTGCTCGCTGCGCAACGCCGGTTGATCCGGGTTGAACTGCTCGGAAGTCGATTCGACGGCGCTGAAATCCACATCCGCGGAGACTTCGGCCTTGTAGCGACCATTGCCCAGGATGGGTTGCAGAATGTTATGTACCCGCTGGGTGAACATGCCTTCCATGCGGCGGCTGTAGTCGTATTGCTTGCCGGCCATGGTCAGTTCGGAATTTTCCGCCTGGTCGGCCAGCAGGTTGCCCTTCTGGTCGACCACAGTGATCTGCGACTTGCTCAGCTCGGGTACGCTGGTCGCCACCAGATTGATAATGGCAACGACCTGGCCTGGCTCAAGGGAGCGGCCGGAATACAGTTCGACCAATACCGAAGCGCTCGGCTTGCGCTCATCGCGCACGAACACCGAGCTTTTCGGAATCGCCAGGTGCACACGCGCACCCTTGACGTTGTTCAGGCTGGAAATGGTCCGTGCCAGCTCACCTTCCAGGCCGCGACGATAACGGGTCGCTTCCATGAACTGGCTGGTACCCAGGCCCTGATCCTTGTCGAGGATCTCGAAACCGATGTTGCCGTCGGTCGGCGTCACGCCAGCGGCGGCGAGCTTGAGGCGCGCACGCGCGACGTCGTCGGCCTTGACCAGCAAGGCGCCAGAGTTGGGTTCGACGGTGTAAGGAATGTCGGCAGAAGCCAGGGTTTCCATGACTTGCTTGGCATCCATGCCCTCCAGGCTACCGTACAACGGACGGTAGTCTGGCTGCTGGGACCACAACACCACGGCGAAACCAATCGCCACGCTGGCAGCCAGGCCGACCAACAGGCCGACCTGACGCAGCATGGTCATCTCGGAGAGATTTTCCAGGAAGGACAGACCGAACAACGGCGGTTTGCCGTCTACCGGAGTGGCCTTGGCTGGAACGTTATCAACGGCTGCTTCTGCCATGACTCAATAATTTCCTTAACCCGGCATCTGCATGATGTCTTGGTAGGCCTGAACCAGTTTGTTGCGAACCTGGGTCAGCGCCTGAAACGAGACAGTGGCTTTCTGCGAGGAGATCATTACGTCCGTCAGGTCGACGCCACTTTTGCCAATCTCGAAAGCACTGGCCAACTGGTTCGAAGCCTGCTGGGTATCGTTCACTTTATTGACGGCCTGACCGAGCATGTCGGAAAAGCTGCTGCCACCCACCTGGGGGACCGCGACCGATTTAGGCTGGGCCATGGCGTCCATTTGCATGGCCCGCATGTCCAGCATCAACCGATTAAATTCAATACCTTGGCTCATGGTCTACTCTCTCTGGCGGCCCGCGTTTTTTTGACACTTACTCAGCGGGTACGTAGGTATTAGCAACAAGGGTGCCAGCTCCATGGCGATAGAAAACAAATGCGCGCACAGCCCCCCTGTGGGAGCGAGCTTGCTCGCGATAACCCCATCACACCCGACCTCGACTTGACTGACCCACCGCTATCGCGAGCAAGCTCGCTCCCACAGGGATTGCTGGTGCTTATTCAACTGGCGAACAGATAGGCCTCGACATCCATGCCGGCGTCGCGCATTTGCGCCAGCTTGTAGCGCAGGGTGCGTGGGCTGATGCCCAGGCGTTCGGCCGCCTCTTTGCGACGACCGCGCTCGGCGCGCAGGGTATCGATGATCATCTGGAACTCGCGGCGCCGCAGGTCGTCCCCCAAAGCCCCCACCGAATCGCCCTCCCTATCCACCGACGGCGCAGTGGTTGCGGCGGGTACCGGTGCCAGGGTCGGCAATGGCGCACAGGCCACCGGCCCGGCCAGGCAGAAATCCTCCGGCTGGATCAAACCGCCCTGCTGCAGGATCAGGGCCCGCTGGATGGCGTTATCCAGCTCTCGGACATTGCCCGGCCACGGGTAGGCAACCAGACAAGCCCGGGCCTCGGCTGAAAGCCGGGCCGCCGCATGCTTCATTTTATTGACGTGTTTGTTCAACAGCCGCTCGGCCAGTGGCAGGATATCGGCGGTGCGCTCGCGCAACGGACGCCAGGCCAGCGGAAATACCGACAGGCGGTAATAGAGGTCTTCACGAAAACGCCCCGCCGCCACTTCGCCGGCCAGGTCGCGGTTGGTGGTCGCCACCACGCGGATGTCCAGGCTGATGGGCTTGCGGGCACCAACCCGTTCCACTTCCCGCTCCTGCAATACCCGCAACAGCTTGGCTTGCAGGCCCAAGGGCATTTCGGAAATTTCATCGAGCAGGATCGTGCCACCGTCGGCCTGCTCGAACTTGCCGGCCTGGGCGGCAATGGCGCCAGTGAACGAGCCTTTTTCGTGGCCGAACAGTGTCGCCTCGAGCATGTTGTCGGGAATCGCCGCGCAATTGATGGCGATAAACGGTTCCCCGGCACGCCGGGATTGTTGATGGATGTAGCGGGCCAGTACTTCCTTGCCCGTACCGGATTCGCCGGAAATCAGCACCGTCGAATCGCTGCGGGCCACCCGCGCGGCCAATTCCAGCAACTGCGCGCTAGCCGGTTCGATGGCCACCGGGCCTTCGCCCTCCACCGCAAGACTGCCCAAGGCATGACGTGCGACCAGGTCCAGCAGCGCCTTGGGCTCGAACGGCTTGACCAGGTAATCCGCTGCGCCCTGGCGCATGGCATCCACCGCTCGCTCGACGGCCCCGTGGGCCGTCATCAGCAAGACCGGCAGTTGCGGCTGACGGGCGCGCAACAGACCCAGCAACTGATGACCATCCATGCCCGGCATGTTGACGTCACTGACCACCAGGCTGAACGCTTCCCGGCCGACCGCCAACAGCGCTTCTTCCGCCGAACCGACGGCGGCGTAATCGTGCCCGGCCAGCACCAGCGTATCGGCCAGCGCCTCGCGCAGGGCCCGATCATCCTCAACCAGCAACACCTTGATCGCCATTGCGTTCATTCCACCCCCGGCGTGTTGGAAAACAGCGGCAAGCACACCGTCGCGCAGGTGCCACGGCCCAGCCGCGAGCGCAGCTGCAATTCTCCCTGGTGGGCACGGGCCACGGCCTTGACCACGGTCAGGCCCAGGCCAGTGCCGGTGGTCTTGGTGGTAAAGAATGGCTCGCCCAGGCGCGCCAGCACCGCCGGCTCTATACCACTACCGTTGTCGCTGACCGACAGGCGCAAGGTGTTGTCTCGTGTGTATAAGTGCACTTTCAGCCGGACGTCGCCGCCGCTGGCCTGGATCGCGTTTTCGATCAGGTTCAACACCGCTCCCACCAGCGTGTCGCGATTGCACAACACTTCGCCGGCATGGCTGTCGCACTGCCAGCGGATCGGCAATTGCTGCACATGGGTCAATGCCGCGGCTTGCAGCGATTGCAGCAAGGCCTTGGGGCTGACGCGGTCGGTCAACGGCAGCTCGCCGCGGGCGAACACCAGCATGTCGCGCACTTGGTGTTCCAGCTCGTGCAGGCGCTCTTTCAAGCGCCCAGCAAAGCGTTGCTGGGTTTCCACTGGCAATTGCTGCTCGGTCAGATGACTGGCGTAAAGCAGCGCGGCGGAAAGCGGGGTACGAATCTGGTGAGCCAGCGAGGCCACCATCCGCCCCAGGGAGGACAGGCGCTCATGGCGCGCCAATTGGTCTTGCAGGTGACGGGTTTCAGTCAAGTCGTTGAGCAACACCAATTGCCCAGGCTCGGCATCCAGCGAGCGCGTCGAGATGGACAGGCGGCGACCGTCCTTGAGGGACACCTCATGGCCGTCGTCTTCCCGGGGCGCAAAGCAGCGGGCGATAACGTGCCGCCACAGCTCGCCTTCCAACGGCAGGCCGAGCAATTCGCAGGCCGCCGGGTTGGCTTCGCGCACGAAACCGTGGGCATCGATGACGATGACGCCACCCGGCAACAGGTCGAGGAGATTCTGCAGCCGATTGGCCAGCCGTTCTTTTTCCGCCAGCTCCTGCATGCGCTGGGCGCTGACCACGGCCAACTCACCCTTGAGCTCGGTGACCCGGGCTTCGAGCAGGCTGTAGGAATCCGTCAGTTGGCTGGACATCTGGTTGAACAGCGAAAATGCCTGCTCAAGTCCAAGCCGGCTCGCCTGTTCGGCGGACGGCAGGTGTCCCGGCTCGGGGACAGGCGACATCTGGGCGGCTTGGGTCATCGTGCTCTCTCGCTTGGCTGACCGTCAGTTAAACGGAACGTTGCGAGGGATATAGCAATACCCGTGCCGAAAAAAAACCGCCTGAAAATCAGGCGGTTGGAAAACAGGCGTCAATCATCCGCCTGTTCATCTCCTTCGCGACGGCTCATGCCGTACTTGCGCATCTTCTCCACCAAGGTGGTACGGCGGATGCGCAGGCGTTCCGCCGCGCGGGCCACGATGCCGTTGGCATCGTCCAGGGCCTGCTGGATCAGCCCTTGTTCAAGGCCTCCCAGGTAATCCTTGAGGTCCAAGCCTTCGGGCGGCAACAAGGCATTGGCGGTGAAGTCCGGCGTGTGGCCGTTGATCGCCACCCGTTCTTCCAGGTCGCTGCGCAGGCTGTCGACCATTTGCTCGTCTTCATCGTCGACGTAGCGGAATTTCTTCGGCAGTTCGTTCACGCCGATCACCCCGTACGGGTGCATGATCGCCATGCGCTCCACCAGGTTGGCCAACTCACGAACGTTGCCCGGCCAGCCATGGCGGCACAGGGACATGATCGCCGCCGAGTTGAAGCGGATCGAACCGCGCTTTTCGTGCTCCATGCGCGAGATCAGCTCGTTCATCAGCAACGGGATGTCTTCGACGCGCTCACGCAGTGGCGCCATCTCGATCGGGAAAACGTTGAGGCGGTAATAGAGATCTTCGCGGAAACTGCCGACCTCGATCATGCTTTCAAGGTTCTTGTGCGTGGCGGCAATGATGCGCACATCGCCGCTCTGGGTCTTGTTGCTGCCCACGCGCTCGAAGGTGCGTTCCTGCAGGACGCGCAACAGCTTGACCTGCATCGGCAGCGGCATGTCGCCGATTTCGTCGAGAAACAGCGTGCCGCCGTTGGCCAGTTCGAAACGTCCGGCGCGGCTGGTGATTGCACCAGTGAATGCACCCTTCTCATGACCAAACAGTTCGCTCTCCAGCAACTCGGCCGGGATCGCGCCACAGTTGACCGGCACGAACGGCGCTTCGCGGCGCTTGGAATGGTAATGCAGGTTACGCGCAACCACTTCCTTGCCGGTACCCGATTCGCCCAGGATCAGTACGCTGGCGTCGGTGTCGGCGACCTGCTGCATCATCTGGCGCACATGCTGGATCGCCCGGCTGGTGCCGACGAGGCTGCGGAACAGGTTGGGTTCGCGATGCCGGCCACGCTCGCGGGCCTGATCGTACATCTCGCGGTAAACCTGGGCGCGATGCAGCGAATCGAGCAGCTTGCTGTAGCTGGGCGGCATTTCGAGGGTGGAAAGTACCCGGCGACGCTGGTCCTCAGGCAAGTCAAGGGAAGAATTTTCGCCCATTAACAAAACCGGAAGGAACTCATCCCAGGTTGAGAGTGTCTTTAGCAAGCCCAAAAGCGTTGCGGGAGCATTTACGGTCCCGATAAGGACACAAATGACTTCACGACTGGACGACAATGAGCCGACGGCCTGCTGCCAATCATGGCTTCCGCAGGGTAAATTTTCTTCGCCAAGAAAATTCAGGATCACCGCCAGGTCGCGGCGGCGGACGCTATCGTCATCGATCAGGAGAATTTTGGTTTCACGCCACATGCAATAGCAACTTCCCTAGTCAACCCAATGCCCGAAATAGGGGGCAAGCTAGACGCTTGCAGACTTGTTATGCCTGTAGACGCCTGAAATCTGTAAACAGTTACTAGTTAAGTCAAAAAACCGTGCACAGTCAAATTTATGGCGCAACGGACTCGGATTAACTGAGCATTAACCAAACAGATGGTAAACCTTTGCAGCGTTCTGTGCTTGATGGATCTGCTGCATCTCATCGACGATCGCCTGACGCTCTCCTGTCGCCGCCTCCAGTAATTGCCGATACACCCCCAGCAATTCCTCAAGATTGATCCGCAACGCCGCCTCGTCCACCTGAGGCTCACCCAAGACGTCTTCCATGCAGGAACGGCACGCCAGGTCCAACTGACCGATGGCCTCCCAGTTACGCTCGGCCAAGGCATCGACCAAGGCGTCACGGGTTTGTTCGATTCGCTGCAGGACAAGACTCATGAGAGCACTCCTTAGAATTGCGGACCAGGTGCGGCAATGGCATCCCAGCCTTCCTTGACCGTGCGAAGCAGATCGGCGACTTCGTCGAGGATCTTCGGATCGGCCTTGACGTTGGCTTCGGCCAGACGTTTCATCATGTAAGCGTAAAGAGCATCCAGTTCAGCGACCGACTCAGCCTGGTTTTCCAGGTCCAGGCCTTCACGCAAGCCACCGACAATGCCGATGGCCTTGCTGATCAGAATGCCTCTGCTTGCAATATCCTTGCGCTCCATCGCGCCCTTGGCCTGGGCAATACGGTCCAGCCCACCTTCCATGAGCATCTGCACAAGGCGATGGGGACTGGCTTCGGAGGTTTGCGCCTGGGCGCCAATCTTCTGGTATTGGCGAAGGGCCAACATCGGATTCATGTTCTACCTCATCAAAAAACTTCGGTTCGTATAAACAGCGTATCGACGCCGTGTCAAAAAACTTTAGGCCGGAAAGCCGAAAGCCCGGAACGTTGTCAAAACGTTGCCGGGCTTTTTTTCGTCAGTCTAGATCAGCTGTTTTTCTGCTGTGCCGTCATCGCCTCGAACATCGAAGTGATGTTGCTGGCAGTGGCCTTCAACTTGCCGACCAGAGTGTCCATATCGTTGTACTTTTTAGTCAGCACAGCGGTCAGGGTCACGACCCGACGATCCAGAGCCTCCTGATCGTTCTTCAGGCGGGTCTGGTTCCTGGTCAACACCGTGTTCCGCTGATCGAGGATGCCACCCGTCTGGCTGAAGGGTTCGACCGCCTTGCCCATGCGCTCCAGCAAGCCGTTGGTGCCCGTGAACAACGTCTGGACTTCACCGCTGAGCTTTTTATCGTTCATCGCTTCGGTGAACTTGACGGTATTGAAGTTCAACGCTCCCGTCTTCTGATCGGTGGTACTACCCAACTGGGCCAGCGACGTCAGCTTGTCGCCAGCGCCGGTTTCAGACAACGGCGTTCGAATCGCCGCCAGCAGCGAGCGAGGCAACGCGTCACCGGTCAATTTTGCCGGCACCGTCAACTTCCCATCAGCGTCAAGCGACGGCTTGGTCAGTGCGGTGATGCTATTGGCGATCGCGTTATAGGCATCGACGAATTTCTGGATCGAGGCTTTCAGGCCATCGTTGTTGGGCGCCACGGTAACGGTTGAAGTCCCGCCGTCCGCTACTCCGAGCAAATTCAACGTCAGCCCGGAAATTGCCGTGCTGACCGTATTGCTCTTGCTGGTCAGCACCATGCCATCGACGGTGAAGTTGGCATCCTGGGCCAGAGCACCGATGGCACCCGCCGAAGTGGCCGTCAACGCAGTATTGTTGGCACCCACAACGTTCGTGCCATCGATTTCCAGGCCCGCAATGCCACTCACCGAAATATCGGAACCTGCGCCGGTCGTGGTTGAACCCAGCACCAGGCGAGAACCGAAAGAGTCGGTGATGATGTTTGCACTGACACCGGCCGCCTTGAGCGACGAGTCGGCGTTGATCGCGTCGCGAACCGATTGCAAGGTGGAGCCATCCGGCACATTGAGGTTGTAGTTGTTACCCCCCTGCGAGATGGTCATCGTACCCGTGGGAATGGCACTGGTCGTACCACCCGCAAAGGCCGCCGAAGTGACCTTGGACGCAGTGGCCAGATTAGTGACTTTGATTGCGTAAGTGCCATTCACCGCCGAGTTGCTGGCGGTAGCCGTGAGGACGCCGGGAGCTGAGGATGTCGCAGCAAAACCCGAGAATTGCGGGGTCGTTGTGCTGGACAAGTCCTTCATGGCGGTGTTGAAAGCTGCCAACAACGACTTCAGGGATCCCACCCCGGAGATACTGTTGGTAGTCGTCGGCGTCGCGCGGGTGATCTGACCTTGCTTGGCGGCCTTGTCGGAATCGACCAGCGCCTTGACGATAGCGCCGGTATCAAGGCCGGAGCCTAGACCCAAGCCAGGTAGAATTGGACTTGCCATGTGGGACTCCCTTCAGTATGTCGCCGGCTTTTTGGCCTTTACAACGCCCAAAAGAACATAACAACAAAATTCGTGCCGGTTGTCAGGCTTCGGCGCTGAACAACAAGCTGTTTGCATCATTCAAACTGTTGGCCAGTTTCAGGACTTCTTCGTTCGGGATCTGGCGAATCACTTCACCGGAACCACTGGCAATCACTTTGACCACTACTTTGCCTGAAGGCTCGTCAATAGAGAACTCCAGATTGCGCTTGACCGACTGGACGAACTTCTCGATTTCCTGAACGGCTTTCTTGAGTTTGTCCTGCTCGGCAGCAGCGTCTTTAGGCGCTTCCTTAACCGGGGTCACGGTAGCTACCTCGGCTCGAGGCTTCTCCACGGGCTTGTCGGCCACGGTAGGTGTCGGCTTCGCCGCTGGATAAGACAAGTTCAGCTTCACGCTCATATCCATGTCCATCACCTCTTGAACGGAAAAAGCGAGAGAGCACGCAAGCGCACTCCCCCGCTAAAACTCATCCGGCTATTACTGAAGCAGCTTCAGTACAGCGGATGGCAGTTGGTTGGCCTGGGCCAGAACCGAGGTAGACGCTTGTTGCAGAGTCTGCTGCTTGGTCAGTTGCGCAGTTTCAGCAGCGAAGTCGGTATCTTGTACGCGACCCAGTGCAGCACTGGCGTTTTCGTTGATGTTCTGCAGGTTGGAGATAGTGCTGGCGAAACGGTTTTGTGCAGCACCGAGGTCGGCACGAGCACTGTTGATGGTATCGATCGCGCTGGTGATTGCGTCCATGGCGGCCGAGAAGTTGGTTTCAGCAACAGCGCTGTCGGAACCAACGATGGTGATTGCCGAGGCAACACCCAGGGCTGCAGCGTCGAAGCTGGCGCTCAAGGTCAGGGAGATCTGGTTGTCAGCACCAGTGTTCGAGCCGACCTGGAAGGTCATGGTGCTAGCAGTACCGTCGAGCAGGTTCTTGCCGTTCAGGTTGGTGCTGTTGGCGATACGGGTCAGTTCGTCGCTCATCTGCGAGAACTCTTTGTTCAGAGCGATACGGTCATCTGCGCTGTTGCTATCGTTACGGGACTGGATGGCCAGTTCACGCATACGTTGCAGAATGTTGGTCTGCTCTTGCATCGCGCCTTCAGCGGTCTGCGCCATGGAGATACCGTCGTTGGCGTTTTTGATCGCCATGGTCTGACCGCGATTTTGCGAGGTCATGCGGGTAGCGATCTGCAGGCCGGCGGCGGCGTCTTTGGCGCTGTTGATTTTCAGGCCGGAAGACAGGCGAGTCATCGAAGTGGAGAGAGCGTCGGAAGCACGGTTGAGGTTCTTCTGAACGTTCAGCGAAGTGGTGTTGGTGTTTACTGTTAAAGCCATGACGAATTCCTCGTTGGTTGGGTACTGCGGCTTCCGGCCCTTGGCAACCGCCGGGGGTGTGGCCTAGAGAACCTTCGTAATAGTTATCGTCGGATTAGGAACTTGCTTGAGGGCTTTTTTCAAAATATTTGCTAGCAGACTGCCACTCCTTGCAAAACAAGGGTTTAGCCCTGGGCTGAAGCCCGAAAAATGGCGTCAAGAAACCGCAGGATAAAATCGCACGCAAAAAAAAGCGCCACAGGCCAGCCTGAAGCGCTATTGAAAAGAACGTGAATGAGTCAATCGCGATACAGAATCGCCGAGCCCCACGACAGGCCTACACCAAAACCACTGATCGCCACACGCTTCCAGTCAGCATCCAGGACGTGCTTTTCCAGCAGCAGCGGAATGCTCGACGACACGGTATTGCCAGTCTCGACCATGTCCTTGATGAATTTCTCAGGCTCACCCTCGAAACGCCGCGCCACGGCATCGACAATCGCCGCACTGCCCTGGTGAATGCAGAATGCGTCGATGTCGCTGGCTTGCAATGAGGATTCATTCAGCAGTTCGTGCAAATGAGCCGGTACTTTCAGCAAGGCAAAGTTGAACACCTGGCGACCGTTCATGAAGAACACACCGTCGCTGACCTTCAGGTGTGGCGCGCCGGAACCGTCGGTGCCGAACTTGGCCTTGCCCAACTGCCAACTGGCGTCTTCGGCCATCCACGTGGCGGTGGCGGCATCGCCGAACAGCATGGTGGTGTTGCGGTCTTCAGGGTCGACGATTTTCGAATACGGGTCGGCGGTCACCAGCAACCCGTTCTTCAACCCAGCGGCCTCCATGAAGCCTTTCAGGGCATAAATGCCGTATACGTAGCCCGAACAACCCAGCGATATATCGAACGCCGCCACATGGGTCGGCAACCCCAGTTTGTCCTGCACGATGGCGGCCGTGTGCGGCAGGCCTTCTTCATCACCGTTCTGGGTGACGACGATCAACGCGTCGATGGATTCGCGCGAAAGCTGCGGGTTGTTGGCGAACAATGCATTCACTGCTTCGACACACAGGTCCGAGGTTTCCTGGTCAGCGTCTTTGCGCGGCAGGAACGCCGAACCAATCTTGCCAAGGATGAATTCTTCATCCTTCTCGAATTTGGCACCCTGAGCGTAGTTATCCACACCAGCGGTCGGCACATAACTCGCTATGCTTTTTATGCCAATCATCATGGCTTCCCGATCATGTACTGCGACTAGGTTCACCCCCAAAAGCTCAGGGGCGCTTCAAAAATGGTTGATTCCAAAGGGGCGGACGCCTTGTTCGGCGAACGAACAGGCCTCCACTCCGGGGAATACAATACAGTGAAGATGCACTTTATGACCTATGCGTCACGCCGTTTTGTTCTGCAAAGGCATTTTTTCATGACAAACGAAGCCGTGTCATTTGCCACACGGGCATAGGACAGCGGATAGAAAACTCGGAGATAGCAGCGTAATTCGCGATGGATACCGACAGGTTTTTATCTGCTGGCATCGATGAAAAGCCCCGCAAGGCGGGGCTATCCGGTAGATCAGTTGAGCAAGTCGGTCCAGGGTACGTTGCGCACCGGTCCCAGGGTGAAACCAGCGCCTTGCAACGCCAGGTTCCCGTTGTAGAAGCGATCCTGGGCGAGCGCCTCGGACCACTTCTCACGCAGCGCCGCACGCGCCGCTGGCGTACTCGCCAGCACGCCGGGCTGGATGACCTGCACGTGTGGCGTCCATACCGTCAGGTACCCGGCCTGGCCGACCCTGAGGCACAGGTCAACGTCGCCCAAGGCATCGTCGAACAGACCGCTGTCTATACCGTCAGCAGCGTTAAACAACTGCTTGGAAATCATCAAGCAGGCAAAAGACACCGCCGAACAATTCTGCTCGACCACCAACCGGTTCATGTAGCCCCTGGCGGTCTTCGGCTCGCCGATGAAGGCCGAGCCGACTTCTTCATTCAAGCCCAGAATCAGGCCAGCCTGAGTGATGCGTCCATCGCGCTCGACCAGTTTGGCGCCGACCACACCGACTTCCGGACGCAAGGCTTGATTGAGCAGCGATTCGATCCAGTTGACGTTGAGCACTTCGCTGTCGGCCGCCAGGGTAACCAGATAGTCGCCCTTGGCCTCCTGGCTGGCAGCGTTGATCCAGGAGCCCGTCGCAACGCCCGGCTCGATATCCAATAACCGAACGCGACTGACCTGGTGCCCCTGGCCATCTAGCCAGGTGCGCAGTACGGGATGATTTGCCGCCCCGGTAGGGACCAATACTTCGTAGCGTTGATATCGGGTGCGCTGCAGTACGCTGAGCAGGCAACGTTGTAGCGTCGCCGGATCGACCATGCCATGGACGATGATCGACACCAGGGGGCGTTCGGCAAAGCGGTACTCGAGTTTATGCGTACCCGGCACGACCGCGCTCACGGCAGCTTGATAACCGCGAACCGCCAGGTGGCGCAGCAACGTCTTGCGCTCATCGGCGTTGTCTTCCACAGCAGGGGCCTGGCAAATCAGCAGGGGTTCATCCAGATGCGCAAGCCCCTCCAGGCCGTCCTGCTCGATCAGACGCAACAGCAAGTCGAATTCCATCGCATTCTTGAACTCGCGCGAGTACCCGCCAAGTTTCACCAGTGTCTCGCGGCGTATCAGCCAATGACGGGCCATCAAGGCCGGGGCACTTTGCAGCAAGTCAAGGTTGAACCCTGGCCGGAAGACATCGGCCAGTGTCCCGTCGGGCTGGCGCTGGAACTCGTCCATTGCCACGGCCTGGCATTGTGGCGCGGCCAGCAATTCCACACCTGCGCGGAACAAACCGCTTGGCGTCAATTCATCACCGGCCTCGGCCATGACCAGCCAATCGCAATCGCTCTGGCTGACAACCTGATTGATTTTGTCGACGTAATTGCTTTCGTTGACTTTGACGAAATGCAGGACACTCTGCGGTGTGGTCTCGGCTGGAAGGTCGCCGGTGGTGAACACAACGATCTTGAACGCCCGGCAATAGCCATTGATGACGCTGTCGAAGGTGGCCTGCATCTTGAAGATGTCGGCTTCCAGATCCAGGATCAAAATGCCAAACGTCGGGCCCCCGTTGCGAGCCGCCAGGTATTTGGACACTTTTTGGCCTTCACTGGCGCTTGGTTCACGCGCCTCGAGCCAGCGCAGCAATTGACCGGAGGGCGTGGCCTCGAACAACCTCGCGGTATTTTCAAACGCTGCGGCCTTGAGTCGTTGTTCCCAGGCCTGGATCATTTGCACATAGCGCATGTCACCCTTGGCCTGCATGACCTCATGCAGCTGCTTTACCAGATCCTGGTTGAAGGCATAGCTCAGGAAAGCCCTCGCCAGCCGTTCATCGAGCGGCACGGCGTCGGTGTTGCGCTGGGGACGAGACAGCTCCTTCTGCTTGAGCATGACGGCTTCCAACTCCTTCAACTGCACCTGCCCGCTTGGCGCCGCATGAAGCAGGAATTCCAGTGAAGAGAGCGCGTCGAAAAAAGCCTGGTTGTAAAAGGGCAACTCGACGTATTGCGTCGGCTCGAAACGCCGAACCGGTTCG
Organism: Pseudomonas sp. CG7; assembly: GCF_023701885.1. Lineage (NCBI taxonomy): Bacteria > Pseudomonadati > Pseudomonadota > Gammaproteobacteria > Pseudomonadales > Pseudomonadaceae > Pseudomonas > Pseudomonas sp. CG7. The sequence continues at coordinate 43,440 of NZ_JABAEE010000005.1, forward strand.
CCACGCCGCGAATCCCAGGTCGACTCGAACACTTTTCCAGCCTGCGGCACCGAACGCTCGCCCAATTTCTTGAGTATGGCCCGGACATGCACCAGTGACGAAGCATCCATGCCCAAGGCGTCGGCCAGAATCGCGCTCATGCGTTCCTGTTCAGCGACTGCTCGCAAGTCCTCGGTACCAGGCGCCGTGCCCACTGGGTTCCCTGGCTTCGCCACGCGACTGCGCTCGTGTACACCATAGGGGATGTCCAGCAAGCGAACCTTTGCATCCGCCACCAAGCCAAAGCAATGGCCGGCCTCCTGCAACCGCGAATCAAAACCGACAGGTAGCGAAGCGTAACTGCGCCGCAGGGTTTCAGTGCGCGTGAGGGCATTGACCAATGATGGGCAATCCTCGGCAAACACAGCGAGCCGGGCTTCGGCCGCTGCGCCGGAATAATCCTCACAACCCTTGCGATCGAGCAGGTAATAGTCGACACGGTCGGCATGGGCCTCGAAGGCGAGGCTGTAGCCTTGGCAGACACTGTATTCGGCGTGTGCTTCGAGGAAACTCAACGCTTGTTCGAGCGCTTGGGGCAGCAGGAAACTCTCGGCATCGGCAATCGCCAGGTAAGGTGTGGCGACTCGCTCGATGGCCTGGCGAACCTTGTCGCCGAAACCGATGGCCGTGGGGGCGTGCAGGTGTTGCACGCCGGGGAATGCTGCCGTGATATCAGCGTTGATCTGGCTCGATGAGTCGATCACCAGCACCGCGAACGAACTGTCATGATAGTGGCGCAACGCCCGCCGCAGGGCAGTCGACTGGTCGTGAGCGAGCAGCACCAGGGTAAACCGTTCATTCAACGTCGCAGTCGATCCTGTTGGGGCATTGCTTAGCATATTCATTCCTTAACGAGTGGATGGTCGCATCAGCGACACCGGGAGTTTCGCGGTTGCAACTCATCAATCCGGTAGCCAACCATTGGCCCAGTACTGCAGGTTATCGCCGCGCAAGATAAAGTCGCGCAGCACCACTTCACGTAATTCGTCGCCCATCCGGTAACTGGCAATCGGATCCGCCAGGTGCATGCGGATGGCCTCCAGCCATTCTTCGGTGCTGTTGGTGAGCACCCGGGTACAAGGCAGGTGCCCCCGGTAAGCCTCGGTATCCGAACAAATGCCCGGGTAGCCGCACGCACCGTATTCCAACAGGCGAAGGTTGCTTTTGCAGTCGTTGAAAATATGGAATTCCAACGGCGCCAAGGCCAGGTCGAGATTCAGGCTGGCCAGCTTTGCCGGATAAGCCGCCAGGCTCACGCCAGGATGAAACTCATGGATATAGGGCTTGAGCAAATCAGGGCACATGCCAAAGAAAACCCATTCGACTTCGTCAGCCAGTTCACGTACGACATCGGCAATAAGCTCCAAGTCGCCACGATGGCTGGTGCCGCCGCCCCAACCGATACGCGGCTTGCTCGAGGTTGCACGCTGGCTTCTGAGCGAGTTCCACAGACCGGCAGCCAGCATGTTCGGCACCACGCGGATGTCGTGGTGCATGCTCGACAAGACGTCCGCCAGCGGATGCGTGGACACCACGACCCGATCACACAGGCCGATCCCTCGGCGCAACATGTCCTCAAGGTTGTCCGGCATGTTGCGGCGGTGTTCGTTTTTTTCCGGGACCCTGGCGATGTAGTCATCCAATTCATAGATGCGCATGGCGTTGGAGTAAGTCTTGACTTGAGTGATGTCCTTGAACTTACCCACGTTATAGCGGCCCTGAAGGATGATCACATCCGGTGACTGGCGCTCGATGTCGATGATCGAGGGCGTATCGTAGGCCACACGCCCCACGATTCGACCCGCCGCTTCCAGTTCGAATAACGGTTGGCTGACCCGGTAATGCCCCACCGCCGAGGTATTGACCGCCATCCCCAGGATCGAAGGGACGTTGCGGGTAATCAACGGATTCCAGCCGGTGCGTGGTCCGGGCTCAAGACTGAAGCTTTTCCCGGTCAGGGTCAGGTTACGGTTGTAGGCCGGATCGTTGGCGATCCTGGGCAACCAGCGCTGATAAAACGCCTCTTGTTCCTGCTCCAGCCGCTGCTTCCACGCAGAATCACGACTGGCTTCCACGCCGGGCGCCAACACGACATCACTGTAAGGCGTGGTGACGATCAGGTAACCGTTTTTGCCGACCTGCTGGCACAACTCCAGGGAGTTGATGCGCTGCGTGGTGATCGACTCATCGAACCCACCGGCCTCCTGTAGAACCTGCTTGCGCACCAATAGGCAGTGATCGCCGACAGCGCTCCAGTTCTGCACCGTCTGCAAGCGTTGCATATAGCCGCCAGACGTTACCGACTCGTTGACAAAGGCCCTGCCCGCCAACCCACCCAGTCCCATGATCATGCCGGAGTCGATGACCCGGCCTTGCTGGTTGAGTGTGCGAGGCCCCACGATACCGACCTCGGGACGCTGCCCATGATTGAGCAACTCTTCCAGCCAGGCGGCTTCCAGCACGATGCAGTTGGGATTGAGCAACAACAGGTATTCGCCGCGGGCATGCTGTGCGGCGAAATTGCGTATCACCGCTTCGCTGGCGCTTCCCGGATGCAGGAATATCCGCAACTTCTCACTGCCCAGCTCCGCCATGGCCCGCAGCCAATGTTGTAGCTCGGCGTTCTCACTGGCGTTATCGACAATGATGATTTCGTAATGTGGATACGCAGTCGTACTGATCAGGCTGTTGACGCAACGCTCCAGCGCGCCCAGGTCATCCTTGACGCTGATGACAATCGACACCAGCGGTCGCTCGGCGAACAGGTATTCGATGCGCGGAATCAACGCCAGCAGCGGCCCTGGGTGCAGCTGGTGCGGCACGCCAATACGCTGTAGATGAGCGCCGATCAGTTCGGCGTTTTGCTCGATGACTTTCGGCAAGGACAACCATTGGGCAAACGAAAACGTCGACTCGACTTGGACTTCCGGAATGTGGCCGATGACCTGCGGCCCATCCGTTTCCACCAGTCGCCAGATCAAGTCTTGGGGCGCCAATTCGCCCAGGCTCGAATCGAATCCACCCGAGGACAGAAATCGGGCACGCTCGAACGCCAGTGTCCGCCCCACATAGGGATAACCGCGCATCAGGTCGAGGTTGAAGTCGGGCTTGAAGATTGGCTCCACCGACTTGTCATCCAACAGCGCGCCTTCATCGCTGTAGAAACAGGCTACACCCGGCGAACCGACAATCCGGTCGGCCATGATCAGCAGCGTAGACTCGGTCAAGCGATCGCCGGCACGCAGCAGGTAGAACCAATCGGCGCCATCCAGTTGAGGCAGCAGCCCATTGAGCTGCTGCGCCCAGTCCGCTTGCAGGCCAAGTCGCAGGACATGGTTATCCACCGGCTGGCGACCATTGGACAGCAGCAGCACCGATTCGCAGGCATAGGCTTGGGCAGCGATGCTCTGCAGGGTAACACTCAGCGCATAAGGATCGTCCTGCTCGTCAATGACAACGGGGACGATCCTCGGACGATAGGCCCAGCGAGCGATCTGCCGCGACAAGACTTGCTTGCGCAATGGACTGAAATGCCGACACGCCAACCACTGCACATAGAGGTCTGCGTAGCTTTCGATGTCCGTGCCGACTTGCGAGCCAATGACGCCCTGGCGAGTCGCGATGATCGAGTAGACATTGATTTCTTCCCACTCGGGCGCCCCTGGCTCCTTGGGCTGGCCCAGTGTCTGGTAACGCACCCAGCCACTGGCAGGCGCCGGATCGCCACTGCGCTGGGCCAGCATTTCCTTGAGCCAGGTCAGTTCTACCGTGGCCGCTTCAAGCATCTTGGCCTGACGCGCCAGGCGCTCCGGATGCAACCGCTGGCCACTTCCCTCGGCGTAAAGCTGGACCAGATTGCCCCGGCGCAACAGGCAGATGAACAAGGCAAAATCGAGGACTGCCTCGAACCCTTCACCGGGCTGGGCCAACGCTGGCAGCAAGTCCTCGACATCGGCGCGGCGCATCAACGCACCACTCAACCCGCCGAGGATATTCCGGGTGGTTTTTTCAAAATACGCCAGCATGTCTGTGCCGTTGAACAATGCATCGAACTGCGTAATGCCGGTGTTTTCAACGCGAATCGGCAAGGCATAGTTGTCGGCATCGATTAAATGATGCTTGTTGATCACTAGCGATACTTGCGCATGCTCCTGCAGGATGGCCGCCTGTTGACTGACGCAGAACGCCAGCAACTGGTCGTCATCGCACAGAAACTTGATGAACTCGCCCCGGGACTCTTCCAGACAGCGCAACAGGTTCTGCTGGAACCCCAGCCGGCTCGGATTGCGCAGGTAACGCACCTCAACCTTGGCGTTCGCGCCAAGCTCCCGGACAATCTGCTCGATGCCATCGGTGCGGCAATCGTCGCAGATGACAATCTCAAGGTTCTGGTAGGTCTGCTCGAGCGCGCTTAGCAAGGCAAGGCGGAAAAAGCGTGGGTGGTACGCGGGGATGGCGATGCTGACAAGAGGAGCTGATTTCACACGCATGGCTCTCAACCGGTGGGCGCCAACTCGGGCGAGAGCAGGACGTCCTGAATCGTACTAGGAACGGGTCAGGGACCGCTTATAGCGTCACGGTCCCGGCCCTGGATCACACTTTGTTGAACAAGCCCAATTGAGCGATCTTGCTGAACGCCAACTGCGACGCTTGAAGCATAGTCTGCTGCAAGGTCAGGCGCGTCATCACCTCGGCCGGGTCGGAATCACGAATCGCCGACTGGGTCTGCGAGTTGGCCAGGACAAAGCTCTGATTGGTATCGCTTTGGGTATCGAGCGACTGGCCGCGACCACCGACCGAACTCAATGCACTGGTCAAGTGGTCGGTACCACTGGCCAGGTTACCGATCGCCGAAGCCAGTGCCGCATTCAGGTTCTGGATGGCGATGTTGTCGCCATTGGCAGGAGTGTTCAATGCAGTGCGCAATTGGTTCACGGTGTCCAGGACGTTCTGCGTCTCGTGGGTATTGACCGCGATGCTGAACTGATCATTGGCGGCCGGGGCACCATTGAGCGTGAAACTCACGCCGGATGCGGTGGCGACGCTGCCCGCCAGGGTGCCGCTGGACACCGGTTTGCTGTCCGCGGTCAGTGGCGCGGCGTACAGGTCGAAGTCCGTGGCACTGGTAAACTTCAGCACCGCCGAGCTCGTCGGGAAGCTGGCATGGTAGGTCGCCGGATCGGTAATTGCGCTGCCCGTGATTTGGGTCGCCGTGGCGTTGCCCGGGCTGCGAGCCGGTGTGAACGAATCAGGTTTGGCGGCCAGGGTGAAGGTATGGCCGGGCAAGATCGTGCCGGCAACATCACCCGCATGAAGGTTGACGTTCAAGGTCAAGTCGACGCCGCGAAAGCTCACGGTCTGGCCGGCTTGGCTGTTGGGATCAATAGTCCCGCCCTTGCTGGCTTCGGCAGTCACATCGTTGCCGCCCGAGTCGGTGATTTTCAACTGGGTCCCGCTGACGAATTCCACCGTGTAAGGCTCGCCACCACGGAACTGGCTATTGTAGCTGACGCTGGACGAGACCTGGCCGTTGGTCAGCACCACGCGACCATCATCCACCGCCGGCGCGGTCATGGTGACTTGGGTGCGGCTGGTGTTGACCGCTTGCTGGAACACTTCCCAGCCAGTGCTGTTGGTGGCCATCGACATGGTGTCGCCAATCGGCAGGTCCAGGGTGACTTGGTCGCCGTTGTAGCTGTAGGTGCCGTCATCGTTGCGGGTGAACGGTACGACATCGCCCTTGGAGCCGGCAAAGATGTACTTGCCGTTTTCATCCTTGGTGTTCATCAGGCTCAGCAATTGATCTTCGATCGAGCCCAACTCCGAAGCGACCGCCTGACGGTCTGCGTCGGTGTAGGCGGCGTTGCCGGCACTCACGGCCAATTCCTTGGCGCGCTGCAGCACGTTGCCGATGCTGGTCATGACCGCTTCGGTGGTGCCCAGGGTGGCCTTGATGGTGGTGACGTTGGCTTCGTACTGGGAAAGCATCGAAGCCTGGTTGCCCAATTGCAGCAGACGCGAAGCACCCACCGGATCATCCGCGGCGGTGTTCACGCGCACCAGGCTGCTGGCTTCCTCGCTGGTCTTGACCACCTTGGCGAAGTTCTTCTGGTAGTTCGCAGCCGTGCTTTCGTAAAACTGAGAGGTGGAAATGCGCATGGGCTACGGCTCCTTAAAGACTGTTGATCAATGTGCTGAAGATTTGTTGCGCAGCCTTGATGATCTGCGAAGACGCGGTGTAGTACTGCTGGAACTTGACCAGGTTGCCGGTTTCTTCATCCAGGTCCACGCCCGACAACGAGTCGCGGGCGTTCTTGGCGTTGTCCAGGATTGCGCCAGTGGCGGCGCTGTCCAGCTTGCCCTGGGCGGCCTTGGCGCCGACCCCTTCCACCAATTTGCCATAGGCATCGTTCAGGGAAATGCCTTTGCTGGCGGAGTCGGTGTCGACGGTCTTGGCGGTCTGCAAGCCGGCCAGGATCGTACCGTTACGGTTGTCCAGGCTGCCGGGCTGGCTGAGGCTGATGTTGATACCTGAACCTTCGGACGGCGCCCCGGCGATGGACATGTCGAACGTGACGGTGCGCTGCATCGGCGGTACGGACGAATCCATGATCGGGGCACCGGTGGCATCCTTGAGCGGAACACTCAAGTTCAGCGTGTTGCTCTGGCCGGGCTTGATCGTGCCGCTGCTGATCAAGCCGCCCTGGGCATCGAGCAGCCGGTAGGCCTGGCTGGTGCCATCAGTCGAGGTCGCGCCGAACACCACTTTGACCGGCATCGAATTCTTGATGCCGTTCTGGATGATGCTGGTGGTGGCTTCGTCGTAGATGTCCAGCTTGGTGGTCATGGTCGGCTGGCCGCTGGCCGGGATGGTCAGCGTGCCGCTGCCGCCCGGCGCGATGGCGGCGCCCAGCGGGGCAGCAATCGCCAGCCGCTTGGAGTCGGTCATCTCGGTCTTGATGCTGTCCGCCGCGTTGCGGGTCGGGGTGATCTTGAACGAATCGCCGGCGGCCGCGGTGCCATTGGCGAAGGTCAGCGAGAAGCCATCGACGACCGGCGCTGGCGTGGTCGTCGTGCTGAATGCGCCCAGGGAGGTGTTATCAGGCAGGCGCTGTACGGTGTAGTTGGTGCCGCTGGTGAAGGTGATCTTGTAGTCGTTGGTGGTCAGCTTGCCGGTGTCTTCGATGGACACGTTGAAGTTGCCGGAGCCTGCGCTGTTGCCCAGCGAGGCGACGCTGCGCTGGCTCATCTGCGCGGCGCTGTTGATGCTGCTGAACAGGTTGGAACCAAACGCACCGTTCTTGTCGATGCCCGAGGCCTGGATGCTGTTCATCTGATCGGCGACAACCAGTGCCACGCGGCCCAGCTCGTTCATGGCCGGGTCGAGCACGGTGCTGCGGTAGCGCATCAGGCCACCGATCTCGCCACCGGTCATCACCTGGGTGAGGTCCATGACGCTGGAGCCGCTGTTGAGCTGGATGCCAATGCGCCCCGGATCGTTCTTGTCCGGCACCGCTTCGAGTTTATTGGTGATGTTGCCCATCACCAGCGGCTGGCCGGAACCGAGGTAGATGTCCAGGCTGCTGCCGTTCTCGACGATCTGGGTGCCGGTGAAGGTCGACAGTTGGCGAATGGTTTCGCTGCGTGCGTCGAGCAAATCGTTCGGCGCGCCACCAGAATTGGAGACTTCGGCGATTTTCTTGTTCAGCTGGGCGACGGTGGTGGCCAGGCTGTTGATCTGGTCGACCATGTTCGACAGGTTGCCGTTGATGTTGTCGTTCTGCGCGGTCAGCTGGCTGGCAACCGAGTTGAAACGGTTGCTCAAGGCCTGGGCATCGCTGAGCAGCAACTGGCGGGACGCATCGTCGCCCGGCTTGGCGTTGACGTTCTGCACCGAGGCGAAAAACTTGGTCAGCGCGCCGTTGAGGCCGGTGCCGCTGTCCGACAGCAGCGAGTCAAGCGGCGTGATCTGCCCTTGGTAGGCCGCCGCATCGCTGTTGAGCGAGGTGGTGGTCTTCAGTTGCGCTTCAAGATACGAGTTATACACCCGGCGCACATCGGCCAGGGTCGTGCCGGAACCGATGAACACGTTGCCGTACTGGTTCGACGCCTTGGTGGTCTGCACGGTCTGCTGACGCGAATACCCGGCGGTATCGACGTTGGCGATGTTGTTACCCGTGGTCACCAGTGCGGTCTGGCTTGCGGACAGACCCGACATCCCGATATTGAGCAAACTCATGGTTCAGACCTTATAAAGTCGTGGTGGCACCAGCCGATGCGTAGTTCTGGTAACTCGTCATCTGCCGGGCTATGTTCGAAATCTTGCTGGCGTAGTTCGGGTCGGTGGCGTAACCGGCCTTCTGCAACTCGCGTACAAACTGTTCCGGTTTATCGGCCGACTTCAGCACTTCTTGATAGCGGCTGTTGCTTTGCAGCAGATTGACCAAGTCATGGAAACTGTCGCGGTACGAGGCGTAGGAACGGAACTCGGCCGTCTCCTTGACCATCTCGCCATTGCGGAATTCGCTGGTGATCGCCCGCGCCGAATCGCCCTTCCAATTGGCGCTGGCCTTGATGCCGAACAGGTTGTGGCTGCTGCTGCCATCGGGCTGGCGCATGACCGATTTGCCCCAACCGGTTTCCAAGGCGGCCTGGGCCACCAGGTAACGTGGGGCGACACCGATGCGGTCGGCGGCTTCCTTGGCCATCGGCAGCATGGCATTGACGAATTCATCGGCATCGCGGAAGGCCTTGCGCGCTGGCGCCAGCGGTGGCTGGGCCACGGCGCGACCATAGACCTGCATGTCGCCTTTGGGCTCGGACGCCTTGAGCGCGGCCAGCCAGTCGCCATTGGCCAGTTCGCCGGTGGCCGGCTTGACCGCGGCGATGGCGCGATCCGGCAGCAGGTTCTGCGCAGGGGCATCGGCATTGGCCGCTGCCGAAGGTACCAGCCCGGCGAGCAGGCGGTCAGCCAGTTTCGGTGGCAGGGCCAGGCGCCGCTGGTTGAGCAGTTCCATGTCGTTACGGTGGACGCCCTCGGCCCCTTGCGGTGCATTTACGGCCCGCGAAGCCCACAACGGACGCTGGCCACTGGTACGCGACAACGGCCCATCGGTAGGCAGGGTCCCGGCCGCCACTGGCGTCGGCACTGGTGCCTTGGTGACATTGTCCTGCGCTTCTTGCTGCTTGGCAGCCGACAATGTCGCCGCCTCGCCGGACACCAACGGCTTGTTCTTCGACATCTGGCGCAACAGCACATCGGCCAGGCCGATACCACCGCCTTCGCGGGACATGGAAACGGCCAACTGCTGGTCGTACATTTCCTGGTATTGCTTGGCTTCCGGCGTGTTCATCGGATTGTCCTTGCCCAGGGCCTCGGTGGCCGAACGCATGGACTTGAGCATTTCGCCGAGGAACAGCGACTCGAATTCCTGCGCCACTTTGCGCAGGTTGCCTTCGCTGTTCTTGTCGCCGACCTTGAGCTGGTTCAGGCGATTCAGGTCCGAGTAGGACCCCGAATCCCCGCTGATCAAGGCGCCTTTGCGCATATCCACCATGACCGCTTTCCTTAAATCACGATCAGGTCGGCTTGCAACGCGCCGGCCTGCTTCAAGGCTTCAAGAATGGCCATCAAGTCGCCCGGCGCCGCGCCGACCTGGTTCACCGCCCGAACGATTTCATCCAGGGTCGTGCCCGGGCCGAACTTGAACATCGGCTTGGCTGCCTGTTCGGCATTGACCCGCGAACGCGGGACCACGGCGGTCTGGCCGTTGGACAATGGCCCCGGTTGGCTGACGATCGGGTCTTCGGTGATGGTCACGGTCAAGCTGCCGTGGGTCACGGCGGCCGGGGAAACCTTGACGTTCTGGCCGATCACGATGGTGCCGGTGCGCGAGTTGATGATGACTTTCGCCACCGCCTGGCCCGGATCGACTTCGAGGTTTTCCAGGATCGACAGGTAGTCGCCGCGCTGGCTCGGATCCAGTGGCGCGGTGACGCGGATCGAACCGCCGTCGATGGCCTGGGCCACGCCTGGGCCGAGCATGTCGTTGATCTTGTCGACGATGCGCTTGGCCGTGGTGAAATCGGAACGGTTGAGGTTCAGTGTCAGGCTGTTGCCCTGGTTGAAACCGCTCGGCACCGCACGCTCCACCGACGCACCACCCGGGATGCGACCGGCCGACGGAACGTTGACGGTGATCTTCGAACCGTCGCGACCCTCGGCATCGAAACCGCCCACCACCAGGTTGCCCTGGGCGATGGCGTAGACGTTACCGTCGATCCCCTTGAGCGGCGTCAGCAACAAGGTGCCGCCACGCAGGCTCTTGGAGTTACCGATCGACGAAACGGTGATGTCCACCTGCTGGCCGGGCTTGGCGAACGCCGGCAGATCGGCACTGATCGACACCGCCGCGACGTTCTTCAACTGCACGTTGCCGGAGCCGGCCGGCACCTTGATGCCGAACTGCGACAGCATGTTGTTGAACGTCTGCAGGGTGAACGGGGTCTGGGTGGTCTGGTCACCGGTGCCGTTCAGGCCCACGACCAGGCCGTAGCCGATCAACTGGTTGGAACGCACGCCGGAAATGCTGGCGATGTCCTTCAGACGCTCGGCTTGAGCGGTGAAGGCTGCCGACATCACCAGGGCACCGATCAACAGCTGTTTAAGATTCAACTGGGCCACCTAGAAAGGGAACTTCGGGCTGAGGAAGAAACGGTCGAGCCAACCTGGCTGACTCGCATCGGCAAAGGCACCAGTGCCTGAATAGGTGATGCGCGCATCGGCCACGCGGGTCGATGGGACAGTGTTGTCGGTGGAAATATCATCGGCGCGAACCATGCCGGCGATGCGCACCAGCTCATCACCCGTGTTGAGGGTCAGCCACTTCTCGCCGCGCACGGCGATGATGCCGTTGGGCAACACATCGGCGACGGTCACGGTGATCGAGCCGGTCAGGCTGTTGCTCTGGCCGGACTGGCTGTCGCCCTTGGTGGCACGGTCGGAACCGTAGCCGGCGTTGAGACTCAGGTCGCCGCCACCGATCGGGTTGTTGGTGGTCAGGCTGGAGCCGAACAGCGAGGTGAGGCCGACGCTGGTCTGGCTGGTCTTGTCGATCTGCGCGTTGGCGTTCTTGCTGGCCTGGGTCCGCTCGTTCAGGGTGATGGTGATGATGTCACCGACCCGGAAGGCCTTGCGGTCGCTATACAGGTTCTGCTCGAAGCCGGCCTGGTAGATCGAGCCATTGTTGGCGGCAGCCGGCAACGGCGTGCGCGGCAACACCGGAGCGTAGTACGGGTCATTGGGCCGTGGCGTTGGCGCAACACAGCCCGCGAGTGCGGTAATCCCACTCAGTGCCAGAACAGATACGAAGCGTTTCATGACCCTACCTCTTGGTGTTGCAGGCGACCCTGGGGCCGCCCTGTCTACGTAATGACGGACGACGCGGTTACAGATTCTGCGTAACGAACGAGAGCATCTGGTCGGCGGTGGAGATCACCTTGGAGTTCATCTCGTAGGCACGCTGGGTGGTGATCATGTTGACCATCTCCTCGACCGTGCTCACGTTGGAGGTTTCCAGGGTGTTCTGCAGCGTGGTACCGAAGCCGTTCACGCCCGGGGGGCCGACTTGCGGGGCGCCGCTGGCAGCGGTGTCCAGGAACAGGGTGTTGCCCACCGCTTGCAGGCCGGCCGGGTTGATGAAGTCGGCGGTCTGCAGGTTGCCGATGACCTGGGCGGCCGGGTTGCCTGCCACGGTGACGGACACGGTGCCGTCACGGCCCACGGTGAAAGTCTGGGCATCGTTCGGGATGACGATGGCCGGTTCCAGGGCGAAACCGCTGGCGTTGACGATCTGGCCGTTGGAGTCGAGGTGGAAGGTACCGTCACGGGTGTAGGACGTGGTGCCGTCCGGCTGCAGGATCTGGAAGAAACCGCGACCGTCGATGGCCCTGTCCAGCGGCTGCTCGGTGGTTTGCAGGCTGCCGGCGTTGAAGTTTTTCTGGGTGCCGACAATGCGCACACCGGTACCCACTTGCAGGCCCGACGGCAATTCGCTGTCCTGGGTCGATTGGGCGCCTGGCTGGCGTTTTACCTGGTAGAGCAAGTCCTGGAACTCGGCGCGATCACGTTTGAAACCCGTGGTCGAGACGTTCGCCAAGTTGTTGGAAATGGTAGAAAGGTTGGTGTCCTGGGCGGACAGACCTGTTTTGGCAACCCAAAGAGCCGGAAGCATTCGATTCTCCTCGTACGCCTGTTTTTCGGCGCGACGCTGTAATTAATAGTTAGATCTGCAAGACCCGAGCCATGGCTTCATCGCCTTCTTTGGCGGTGTTCATCATCTTGACGTGGAGCTCGAACTGCTTGGCCAGGGCCAGCACCGACGTCATTTCATCCACGGCATTGACGTTGCTCGCCTCTTGGAACCCGGAAACCAATTGCACGTTGCCGTCGATGGGCGCCGGCTGGCCGTCCTTGGTCCGGATCGAACCGTCCAGGCCCTTGGTCATGGTCCTGAGGTCCGGGTTGACCAGCTTGATGCGGTCCACTTCCGCCATCACCCGCGGGCCTTCGCCCATGGCACGGATGCTGATGGTGCCGTCCTGGCCGATTTCGATTTTCTGCTCGGGTGGCACGGCGATCGGACCGCCATTGCCCATCACCGGCATGCCATTGCCGGCCCGCAGCACGCCCAGGGCGTCGACATTGAGGCTGCCGGTGCGCACGTAGCTTTCACCGCCATCGGGGTTCTGCACGGCCATCCAGCCCGGCCCGCTGACCGCCACATCCAGATCGCGACCAGTCTCGATCAGCGCACCCGGGGTGAAATCGGTGGCAGGACGCTCGGAGAGGGCAAACGCCCGCGCCGGAAAGCTGTCGCCGAACACCGGCATCGAGCGCGCCTGCTCCAGGTCTTTCTGAAAACCATTGGTGGAGATGTTCGCCAGGTTGTTGGCATGGGCCCGCTGCGCCAGTGCGTTCTGGCTGGCGCCGGTCATTGCCACATAAAGGTACTTGTCCACTGCCGTTCCTCTGCATGCCGGACGCTTGCCGCCCACTGCTGTGTTGCACAGCCTTAAGCAATTTGCAGACCAACTTTTTTCTGGCGGGCCCAGGCCTGGAAAACAAAGGGCCTGGGGGATTCAGGGAGCACCGCTCAGATGTGCCGAAGTCGAAAAACCGGCGGTGTCATGCCGCTAAGTGGCAAGGGCTGCCAAAGCACTGCCGAGAACATCCACCACGCGATCTTGCTGATCGGTGGTTAAGCCGAGCCACATTGGCAAACGCAACAGCCGCTCGGAATAACCATCGGTAATTTCCATCGAGCCATGCACCCGCCCATAACGCGCCCCACCGGGCGATGAATGCAGCGGCACGTAATGGAACACCGCATAGATCGCGTGGCTCTTGAGCGTCTCGAGGACCAACTGGCGCTCCACGCCAGGGGCGAGGAGTACGTAATACATATGAGCATTATGCTGGCAATGTTCAGGAACGATCGGACGACGCAGCAACCCTTGCTGCTCGAGCCCCGCTAAGGCGGCATGGTAGCGGTCCCAGATCGCCAGGCGGCGATTGGTGATGGCTTGCGCCTCTTCCAACTGGGCCCAGAGGAAGGCAGCCGTCATCTCTCCAGGCAGGAACGAGGAACCCACCTCTTGCCAGGTGTATTTATCTACCTCGCCCCTGAAGAATCGACTGCGATCGGTACCTTTTTCGCGGATGATCTCGGCTTGCAATGCCATTGCGGGATCATTGACCAGCAACGCCCCACCCTCTCCCGAGATCACGTTCTTGGTTTCGTGAAAGCTGAATGCACCAAGGTTTCCGATACTGCCCAAGGCTTGACCCTTGTAGGTTGACATCACACCTTGCGCGGCGTCTTCAACCACCGCCAGCCCATGCTTATGCGCAATAGCCAGGATAGTGTCCATCTCGCAGGCCACACCGGCGTAATGGACAGGCACGATAGCCTTGGTCCGTGACGTTATCGCCGCCTCGATCAGGCGCTCGTCGAGGTTCAGGGTATCAGGACGAATATCGACGAAGACCGGCACCGCGCCACGTAACACAAAGGCATTGGCCGTGGAGACGAAGGTATAGGAAGGCAAGATGACTTCGTCGCCAGGCTGGATGTCCAGCAGCAACGCCGCCATTTCCAGCGCAGCCGTACATGAGTGGGTGAGCAATGCCGTGTTGCACCCCGTGTGCGACTCCAACCAACGGTGACAACGCTTGGTGAATGGGCCATCACCGGCGAGCATGTTGCCGAATTTGGCCTGGGCAATGTAGTCCAGCTCTTTGCCGGTCATGTACGGGCGGTTGAAGAATATCGTTTCGTTGCTCATTGCAAACTTCCCTGGGTGGGCATAGTAAATAGTGGCGCACGGCACAACCCTCAAACCGTACTGATCCGCCCACCTATCTGACTGCCGATATCAAGATTTTCATAGAAGTACGGGGTGAATCCGGCGCGCTTCATGGCCTGCTGGGTTTCAGTAATATCGTATTCCATCCGATGCAGGTCGAACGTTTCGCCGTCCCAGGTCGCGAAACCTGCCCGGGGATCACCATCACGTGGCTGGCCGACTGAACCGGGATTGCAATAGACCTTGCCTTCCCCGCTCCACAAGTACTGGACGTGGGTATGGCCTGAGGCGAAATACCGGCCAGGCAACGGCGCGAAATACGCTTGTGAAGGGCGCACGTATTCGTCCAGCGGATCGTTCCAACCGCCATGAACGATGCTCAATCCATGCTCGATCGAGCGTTCAGGAAGCGATTCCAACCAGGCCAGGTTCTGGGAGGTGATGATGCCCCGCTGATAGTCCAGGCAAGCATTGGCGCTATTGGAGCGAGGGCAGCGCTCATCCCTGGCAAGGTACCAATCATGATTGCCCATCACGGAGAAAATGTTTCGCTCGCGCAGGGCTTCGCAGCACTCATTGACTTGACTGTAATAACCGGCCGTATCACCCAGGCAGACAATCCGCGACACTCCCAGCTCATCCAACTTGGCAAGCACTGTCCGCAGGGCGCTGTAGTTGCCATGTACGTCAGAAATGATTCCGATCATAGACAATGAAATCCTCTATATAACGAACAGCGAAACCACTGCGAATGGTTGGCTGGGCCGGTGTTTTGCCATCGAGGTAAAAATCCAGGCACATGGCCGCCTCGTTGTAGCCGAATGCGCGCCGTATCGAACTGGTCGAAGATATTCGCGGGTTGATCTCCAGCAGACTCCAGGAGCCATCGCTGCCACGACGGAATTGCAAGTTGGTCGGGCCCTCCGGTTTGAAGGCGCGACACAACCTGGCGACTGTTTTATCCAGCGAATCATCCTGATACACCCAGGCCTTGGCGGTGGACCCGTCCGACGCCAGCTTGCGCTGGAAGGCGATGATCGGACCCGTATCGCCGTGGCCATCGCCGAACGCCGCCACGGTGAATTCATCGGCCGCGCTGCCAATGATGGGTTGCGCCATGAGGTATTCACCGAGCAAGGCCGCGTGAGGCGTAAAGTCGCGCTCCTCGCGAACCCAGCCCAGCCCTTTGGAGGCGTAGCTTCGACGCGGCTTGAGCAGGAACGGCAAGCCCAAGGACGCCTTGAGCGCGTGAAAATCCCCCGCCAGCAAGCTGGGAATACGACTGGCATCCCCCAGCGCCACAAGCGCCTGGTCCATTGCCCATTTGTCCCTGGAAAGTTCGATCAAATGCGGGTTGTTGAGCGCGACCTGGCAATCGAATGTCGCCAGCAACGCTCGATTGTCCGACAGCCAATGAACATCCTGTTCGATGCCGGGAATCAGCAGGTCGACCTCATGCCTGGCCAGCGTATCTCCCAGCCACTGAGCGTACCCCGGGTCAGCAGTCAAAGGGGCCTGCCCGAATCCATCGCACCAACCGCGACCGACGGCATCGTCGTAGATATCGGTGCCGACCAGGCGAACAGCAGGGTCCGCCGCACGTAGCGACTTGAGCAGGCCGTAACCCATGATGGCGCCAACACCCGTCACCATGACGGTCTTCATGACAGGTTCTCCCGGTGCGCTCGCATCAGCTCGAAACCCCGGCGAATATCTATTCGCGGGGTGAAACCTATTTGCTCGTACAAGTCATGCCCGCAGTCAAAGGAAGGCAGATCGGGAATATCGTTTTTTTCCGGCAGGAAGCGGACGTCCGACGGTTTGCCAAACGCCTCGAAGGCGGCCTGGGCAATTTCGGATAGACGAGGAGATTCGGGATGGCCGCAGTTGTACAAACCAGTGATGCCCTGTTCCGCCAGCCGCGCGCAGACCTCGGCAAGATCACTCAAGTGCAGCTAGTTGCGCCGGGGGTCGTTGCTGCCATAGAGCTCGACAGTCTGCCCCGCCTGCGCCTTGTCGGCGATGGCGTACAACAACGGTTGGTGCAGCCTGCACTGCTCGCCGTCATCGTAGACCTGACTGATGCGCAGGATGCTCAACGCCATGCCGCGCTCCTGGCAGTACAGGCTCGCCACTTCTTCGGCATGACGCTTGGACAGCGAGTAGATGCCGAAGTAGGGATCCGTCGGCCGGTCGCAGGCCGAACGCGACGACAGGAGAATGAAATGACGCGCCCCGCAGTGTTCGGCCAGGCGGCAGGCCGCCAGTGTACCGACACTGTTGACCCGTTCGGCGCGAATCAGGTCATCCGGCTGGCGTCCGCCGAAATCGGCAGCGGCCAGCACGACGATGTCGAAACGCTCGTCGCAAGCGTCGGGCACCGGGTTGCTCAAGTCAAAGCCGATATCGGCCTCTCGGCGGCCCGCCATCTTGACCTGGCCGTAGCGCGACAACGCCTGGGCGACGGCCTTGCCGATGACCGAAGTACTGCCAATGACCAGGCTTTTCATGACTGGGGAACTGTCGCTTCAAGCATCAGCGCACAACTGAGCTCTGGATAATCGATACCCACGGCGCACATGGCCTGGACAATGTCCGCCCCCAAGTTCAGCTCCTTCAATTGGCCAGTGGTGAAGGGCTTGAGGAACACGCCTTCCTTGCGCACCACCTGGAGCCCGGCGGCCTCCAGCTCAGCGGTCAGGGTCTGGAGCGAGTAGCTGCGCACATGGCCCAACTCCAGCTCGCCACGGCCCAGCGCCATCATGTCGTCAAGCAGTCCAGCGGCATGACCGAACCGTCGATGCAGGGACTCGCCATTAGGCACCAGCACGAAGCAACGCCCACCCGGCGCAAGAAAGCGCTTGAACCTTTGCAGCACGACCTGGGGGTCCTCGACATGCTCCAGGACAAACCCCATCACGATGAGATCGAAACGCTTGTCGGTGTCGAATGTCTCGAAATAACTTTCGACGATCTCGGCCGTATTGTCCGGGTACTGGGCCTTGAACTGGGCGATCACCGAGGCGGAACCATCGATGACCGTGTGTTCACTGAAGAATTGCGAGAAGCGGTGGGTGCTGAAACCATGGCCCACACCGAGTTCCAGCAGGCTTTGCGCCTGGGTGCATAGCGCCATGATGCGCTGGGGATACCAATTGAGAATGATGTTGTTGTCATACGCGTAGCCAAAGCTGTCGCTGTAGGCTGCGATGAAGGTATCAAGATCGCTACTCATGTCACATGCACTCCGCTGGGCGGCCAAAGTAATAATTAGTACGGATCAATCGGCCAACCAGGCCCGTCGCCAGGCATCCAGGCGCTCGCCTTCGAGCAGCCACTGCGCCCGCACCGTAGACTGCAAGGCGTCCCCCAGCGTCACGGAAGCCTCACGGTCTTCCAAGTGCAAGCGAATCACCCGGATCCAGTCTTGCGCCTCGTTACTGACCCGGGACAACGGCAATACCTCGCCGCCGACAAAACCCGGCACCCGACTGCAAATGACCGGATGGCCGCACGCGGCATGCTGCAGGACACGCAGGTCACCGGAGCAGGCATTGCCCAGGGTTTCAGCCATGGGTACCAGTGCAAGATCCAGATTCAAGGCTGCCATGGCGCCAGCCAACTGCTGCTGCGCGACCGCTGGGTGCAGCTCCTTCAGAAATGGCTGCAGTGACGCGGGGCAGTCGCCCAGCACCACCCAGTCCACTTCGCCAGCGAACGCGGGCAGCACGTCCGCCAGCAATTGACTATCCATGCCGCCCAGCCAGCCCAGGCGAGGCTTGGACCCCATGCCTCGCTTGCTTTGTACACGCCCCCAGGCGGCCGGCAGCAGGGTTTCCAGCACGCGGATATCGTCGTGCTGGCCCTGCAACAGTTCGGCCAGCGCCGGCGTGGGGACCAGCACCCGATCGGCCTGCAGCATGCCAAACCGCAGACGCTCCAGCAGCTCATCGGCAGCGAAGTCGCCCTTCAACTCCATCTGCGGCAAGTAACCGTCCAGATCGTAGACGGTGAAGGCTTTGGAAAACGCCCTCAGGCGGCTCAGGGTTAGCAGCCCGGCGTCATCCAGGGGGCGTTGCAACACGATGGTCGTCGGCGCCAGGCGCTCGATCTCCACCGGCGACAGCAGGCTCGATACCGCCGCGCCTTCGATTTGCCCCGCTTCAAGCAACGTGCTGAACGGCTGGACCAGTCGCGAATAGGCCCCTGCCCGCTGCTCGGTGACAAAAACCAGCACCCTTGGCACGCTGCCTTGCAGGGGATACCAGCACAGGTCCTTGTTTTCCCGGACAAACCCTTCGCCGGCGCGCAGCGAAAGGTTGGCATTGTAGGCCGGGTCGCGGGCCAATTGCGGCAACCAGCGCGCGAACAAGGCATCCTCCTGTTCGCTACTTGCACGGGTAACTGGCGCCGGGTTGACCAACAGCCGCGCGTGAGGCGTCCAGACGTTCAGGTAACCGGCCTGCTGCAGCTTCAGACACAGATCGACATCGGTCCAGGGCGCCAGCAACGGGTCGGTGTCGAAACCATCGGCTTGGAGAAACAGCTCCCGCCGCAGCATCAGGCATTCACCGCCCACTGCGGAGCAGTTCTGCTCAAGCCCAAGCCGCCCCATGTAACCCGTCGACTGGGATGACAGGCCCTCAAACGCCCGACCGACGACTCCACCCTGTCCCAACACAAGGCTCGCCTGGCGTATGCGGCCTTGGCTATCCTGCAACTTGCCTCCCACGGCGCCCACTTCCGGACGCTGGGCGTGATTAAGCAACGCTTGCAGCCATTCAGGCTCAAGCACAACGCTTTGCGCATCGAGCCAGAGCAGGTACTCGCCGCGCGCCTCTTGAGCCGCCGCATTACACATGGCGGCACGCGACTGCCCGGGCATGAACCGCAACACCTGGAACCGGCCTTCGCCCATGTCCTCGACCAGTCCCAGCCACTCCAGCAATGCGGGCTCGTCGTTGCCCGGTTCAACCAACAAGACCTCGAAGTCCACCGCACGGGTCTGTGTCAGCAGGCTTTCCAGGCAACGCTGGAAATTCGCCAACTGTCCTTCCAGGTAAATCAGAATACTGACCGAGGCCTGCCGCTCATGACCGTAGTCGATACGATAGCGGCCCGGCTCCAGTGCAATCGCTCGCGCCTGAGCGTAACCACGTGCTTGCAGGTGTGCATCGATGACCGCACGCTCGTCCGCGCATTCCGACTGCCGCACCTCGTTGGCGATCAACAGGGGTTCGTTGACATGACCGACGCTCGCCACGCCCTGCTCGCCGATCAAGCGCAGCTGGTAGGCCAATTCAAAGGCATCACCGCAGCCATTATCAAAACCGCTCAAGCGCACCAGCGCCTCACGACGGTACAGCCAGTGACGGGAATGACTGGCCGGAAACGCCAACAACAAATCCAGATTCAGGTCGGGTCGCAACGAGAGGTCGATCACACCGCCCGTACGCTGCGCCTCGTCGGCGTAGACCGCCAGGCACCCGTCGGGCGCATCAAGCAGATTCAGAGCCGTCACCAGCAACCCTGCGGCGATGAACTCCTCCCCCGCCTCCACCAGCATGAACCAATCGCTCTGGACGCCCTCGAGCAAGCCATTGATCGCGGCTGCCGGTTGCTTGGGATCACACGCCAACCATTGAACGTTGGCTCGCCCCGGGTCAGCAGCCCCCATCACGCACACATGGATTCGCTGATACAACTGTCGATCCAGGCTGTCCAGGGTGTGAGCCAGCGCCAACTGATTGCCGTCATCGCGGACCAGGACAGTGAAACTGGGTGCAGCCACGCTCGCCAACCGCTCTTCGATCTGACGCAATTGCTGCGCCGTCGGGTAACGTTGGCGCAACCAGTCGAGCGCACCCAGACGATTGCCAACCGCCTCTCGAGCGGCAGACGCCTGGGTTTTCGCAATAAACACGTCCAGTTGCTGCCAGAAAGACGCAGTGCGCTCAACGTAACGTTGCAGGACGTCACCAAGGCTTGCCCGCGCATGTTCCAACGGATCCGGCTGATCGAGCATGGCAAAGCCGACACTGCCGAAGAAACTGGTGTCGAGCAGTGGTTGGTCGACGCCATGTCCTGGAATGAAGATCACCGGGCAGCCACACAGCACTGCCATGACGCAGGTCATCGACCACTCATAGCTGTACATCACCTCGGCATTGCGCAGCAGCTCGGCCAGCTCAGGCAAGGACAAGGGATTGGCCATGCTCAGCAGGCGCACATCCGCTGGCAGTAGCGAGTAGTCGATCTGGTCCAATGGGTGGCGGTTCTGGTAGAGATAGCTGCCTTTACGCACAGCCGCGGCGCCCACCGTCGAGAACATTTCGATATCGATCGCCGGCAGGCACAACAGGTCGCCGTCAAGGTCACCACGGTGCTCGGCAAGCCGGGCGGCGTAATAGAACAACAAATCGGTGGGCGCGGCGTCCATGCCTTTCCCCGTGAGGAACCCCTCGAAATTCAGGAGAAAACGCGCCACGACCGCACAGTTGAGCGGATTGCCGGGGAATACCTCGGGATAAACCGCGATCGGCACCTTGCCCGCTGCTATATGACGCTGTTTGATCGCGGAATTGATCACCGGCGTCTTGAGGTTTGGATTGACCACTTCGGTGCCGCAGATATAGGCCTCACGACCACTGAGGTTGAGCATATGACAGAGGTAGTGCAGCGAGACGACGCCCGACGACGATTCACGGTAAGCAGGCGCCAGGAAGTAGTACGGATGCTCGGGTTTGGCATACATCAGCCGTAGACGCGCCAACGCCTGTTCAAGCGAATGAGCGTCCAGCTGCGCAAGGTTCGACATCGGGTGCGATCTCCAGAATCAAGTCAAAAAGGGTGTCACTGGCAAGGCCCGCTCAGGCAGCCCTTTTTTCCAGAAAAGCCGATGCATCCGTGCCGGTGTTGAACAACAGGTCGATGCCGCTGACCGCCTGCTGGAACTCGCCGTACACCTGCGGATACTCGGGATAGCCGGCATAGCTCATGTACGACACCGCGATCCCGTAGGCGGCGAACGCCGCTTCGTCGAGGTAGTCACTGGCGGCGGGGCCAGAGAGGTATTCGTAGGCCCCGAGGGCCTGGCAGAGGTGGATCAGGCGGTCATTCTTGCCCTCTACGCCACCCAGATCCTCGGAACGGTGAAGCGGCGTATGGATGCCCAGCAGGGGACACAAGCCCGCGATAAACAGGTGGTTGATGCGAGTCAGCTGGGTGACGTCGGCTGCCTGCTCGTAGAGCGCGCGAATCGGCGCTTCCATCTGGGCGAAGCACGGTGCGCGCCGGTAGCTCTGCTCGATCGTCTTCCAGTGCGCGGCGGCCCAATCCGGACTGGTGATCTGGACTTCATTGATCAACTGTCCGAGACGGCCCTTCTTCTTGACTGGAATACTGAGCCAATGCTCACCCTGGGCAGTCTTGATCTTGTTGCGGTTGCGCCAGTCACTCCGGGTGTACTGGACATCGTCGTACAGGATGAACGCATCGACGCTGCGGATCAGATCGAAATACCCCTTCCAAGGGATGTAGTTCGACTGCACCACAGCTATTTTTTTTTTCATCCTGAGCCTCACGTATGCAGCCGAAACAAGGCCTCAGCCCTGTCAAAAAAACGCCACCTACTTTGAATAAGCGGGGGACAGCCCCGATGTAGCAAATCCCATACCAGGAAAAAACGCGCCCCCGCTAAGGCTCGGTCTTGCCCACTTCATACCCCCGCAACTTATTGGCAATGGTCGTATGGGAAACCCCCAGCCGCTTGCCCAGTTGCCGGCTGCTGGGATGTTCGGAATACAAGCGCTCCAGCACCGCTTTCTCGAAACGCCCCACGATCTCGTCCAAGCCCCCCTCAAGGGAGAAATCGCCAAGGGGCTGGCGCACGCCGTAGTCCGGCAGGCGGATGTGCTCGGCTTTCACCTTTCCGCCGTCGCACAGGGAAACCGCCTGGAACAGCACGTTTTCCAACTGCCGGACGTTGCCCGGCCAATGGTAATGACTGAGGCGGTCCATGGCCGCCGGCGCCAGCTTGGGCAGCGCACAGCCGATCTGGCGGCTGGCCTGGTCGAGGAAATGCTCCACCAGTGGCTCCAGGCCATCGAGGCATTCGCGCAGGGGTGGGATGTGCAGCGAAAGCACATTCAAGCGGTGGTACAAATCCTGACGGAATTCGCCCCGGGCGCAGAGTTCGGACAAGTCCACCTGGGTCGCGCAGATCACCCTGACGTCCAGGTACACCTCTTCATCGCTGCCGACACGCCGGAAGCAACCGTCCTGCAAAAAGCGCAGCAGTTTCACTTGCAGCCGCGGACTCATCTCCCCGACCCCGTCGAGGAACAGCGTTCCTCCAGCGGTCAGTTCCAGCAGTCCGAGCTTGCCTTCGGCCCTTGCCCCTTCAAATGCACCGGGGCCGTAGCCGAACAGCTCGGTCTCGGCCATCGACTCGGGCAGCCCGGCGCAGTTGAGTGCCATCAAGGGTGATTGCCCGCGCGGGCTGGCCAGGTGACAAGCCCGGGCCAGCAGTTCCTTGCCCGTGCCGGTTTCGCCCTCAATTAATAGCGGCGCGTCCAGCGGTGCCATGCGCCGGGCCTCACGGACCACCGCCGCCATCACCTTCGAGCTCTGGAAAATACTGTCGAAGCCGCGCAGCTCCTGCTTGCGCACGTTATAGATCCGTTCACCCACCCGGTCGGCCCGATGCAACGTCAACACCGCACCGGCCTTGGCTTCGCTGTCGTCGTGCTCCGATTGCAGTGGCGCGATGTCGGCCAGGAACACGTCGCCCTTGACCTTGACCCGCAGGCCGTTGATGCGCGACTGGTTGGCGCGCACCAGTTCCGGCAAGTCGAAATCCTCGGCGTAGCGTGACAAGGGAATCCCCGGCACCTCGTCGACCCGCACCCCGAGCAACTGCGCCGCCGCCCGGTTGGCCGCGACGATGGAACCTCCCATGTCGATGGACAGCACTGGAAACTCCAGGGCGCCGAGTAAGGCGTTGAGCTCCATGTGCCGACGTTCGCTGGGCATCAGCCCTACACGCTTGACGCCAAACACCCCGGCGATGCCTTCGAATTTCGGACGCAACGCCTGGAACTGAATGTTGATCAGGTTCGGGCAGTGCAGGTAGATCGCATTGCCATGCTCGCCACCGACCTCGCCCCGGGCGACGTTGATGCCGTACTCCACCAACAGGTTGAGGATGTCCCGGAGGATGCCGATGCGATTCTGGCAATGGACTTTGATGCGCATGAAAGGACCCAGGTGCATATGAGATAGAAAAACGCGCCATTCCAGCCCCTCTGTGGCGAGGGAGCTTGCTCCCGCTGGGCTGCGCAGCAGACCCAAAACAGGGGCCGCTTCGCGCCCCAGCGGGAGCAAGCTCCCTCGCCACAGAGGTTTTCGGCGTGGCAACGCAAATAATCGTCAAGATTATGTGACAGATGTAGGCCGTTTCCCACCTGAAAATCCCGGAAAGATCATAGCGCCCGCCTAATCGTAACGAAAACTTTACGAATCGACCCGTCGTTCGCCCAAGCCATCCTTGCCAAGCCGATGCACACACCGCTGCTTCGGGTTATCTCTAATGCATCGCTCGACATAACAACAAACGCATCTTCCCCCAGAGGGAAATCAGCAGGAGAGCAGCATGAAGCAGACGCAATACGTGGCCCGCGAGCCCGATGCGCAAGGTTTTATCCACTACACCGCTGAAGAACACGCGGTGTGGAACACGCTGATCACCCGCCAGCTCAAAGTCATTGAAGGCCGTGCGTGCCAGGAATACCTGGACGGCATCGACAAGCTGGGCCTGCCCCACGACCGCATCCCGCAACTGGACGAAGTCAACAAAGTGCTGGGCGAGACCACGGGCTGGCAAGTCGCCCGCGTGCCGGCGCTGATCCCTTTCCAGACCTTCTTCGAATTGCTCGCCAGCAAGCAGTTTCCGGTGGCGACCTTCATTCGTACCCGTGAAGAACTGGATTACCTGCAAGAGCCGGACATTTTCCACGAGATCTTTGGCCACTGCCCGTTGCTGACCAACCCTTGGTTTGCCGAATTTACCCACACCTACGGCAAACTCGGCCTACAGGCATCCAAGGAAGAACGCGTCTACCTGGCGCGCCTGTATTGGATGACCATCGAGTTCGGCCTGGTGCAGACCCCGCAGGGCCGGCGCATCTACGGCGGCGGCATCCTCTCGTCGCCCAAGGAAACCGTGTACTGCCTGTCCGACGAGCCCGAGCACCAGGCCTTCGATCCGTTGGAAGCCATGCGCACGCCGTATCGCATCGACATCCTGCAACCGGTGTATTTCGTGTTGCCCGAGCTCAAGCGCCTGTTCGACCTGGCCCACGAAGACATCATGGGCATGGTCAAGCGCGGTCGGGAATTGGGCTTGCACGCCCCGAAATTTCCGCCCAAAGCGGCGTGAACCGCGTCTTTTAATCCCAATTGAGTCTGTTGCACGACGCGGCTTTGCTTTAGCGTGGGTGCATCGACGCTTTTAACTATTCGATCCAGGAACACACCATGAACACTCTGAACCAAGCCCACTGCGAAGCCTGCCGCGCCGATGCCCCACAAGTCAGCGACGAAGAATTGCCAGTGTTGATCAAACAGATCCCGGACTGGAACATCGAAGTGCGCGACGGCGTCATGCAGCTGGAAAAAATTTTCCTGTTCAAGAACTTCAAGCACGCCCTGGCGTTCACCAACGCCGTTGGCGAGATCTCCGAGGCCGAAGGCCACCACCCAGGCCTGCTCACCGAGTGGGGCAAAGTCACCGTGACCTGGTGGAGCCACTCCATCAAGGGCCTGCACCGCAACGACTTCATCATGGCCGCTCGCACCGATGACGTGGCCAAGACCGCCGAGGGCCGCAAGTAATGCATTTCGACGCCATCGGCCGGGTACCCGGCGACCCGATCCTCGGCCTGATGGAGGCCTACGGGGCGGATAGCAACCCGAGCAAGTTCGACCTGGGCGTGGGCGTCTATAAGGATGCCCAAGGCCTGACGCCGATCCTTCAATCGGTGAAACAGGCCGAGCAGCGACTGGTGGATCGCCAGGTCACCAAGACCTACATCGGCGGCCATGGCGACGCCGCGTTCGGCCAGTTGATCAATGAGCTGGTGCTGGGCGCCGACTCGTCGCTGATCAGCGCAACGCGCGCCGGCGCCACCCAGACACCCGGCGGCACCGGTGCCCTGCGCCTGAGCGCCGGCTTCCTCGCCCAGTGCCTGCCGGGCCGTGGTGTCTGGCTGAGCAACCCGACCTGGCCGATCCACGAGACCATTTTCGCCACGGCCGGGGTCAAGGTCAGTCATTACCCTTATGTGGGCGCCGATAACCGCTTGGATTTCGAGGCGATGCTGGCAACCCTGAACCAGGCGCCCAAAGGCGATGTGGTCTTGCTGCATGCCTGCTGCCACAACCCCACCGGGTTCGACCTGTCCCATGGGCAATGGCAGCAGCTGCTGGAAGTGGTGCGCAGCCGCGACCTGCTGCCACTGATCGACTTCGCCTACCAGGGCTTCGGCGATGGCTTGGAACAGGACGCCTGGGCGGTCCGGCTATTTGCCCAAGCGTTACCCGAAGTGCTGATCACCAGCTCCTGTTCGAAGAACTTCGGCCTGTACCGCGACCGTACGGGTGCGTTGATCGTCTGCGCCCGGGACGGCGAAAAACTGATCGATATCCGCAGCCAATTGGCAAACATCGCCCGGAACCTGTGGTCGACGCCACCAGACCATGGCGCAGCCGTGGTGGCGACCATCCTCGGCAACCCGGAACTCAAAAGCCTGTGGGCCGATGAAGTCCAGGCCATGCGCCTGCGCATCGCGCAATTGCGCAGCGGTTTGCTGGAAGCTCTCGAACCCCATGGTCTGCGGGAGCGCTTCGCCCATATCGGCGTGCAACGCGGGATGTTTTCCTACACCGGCCTGACGCCGGAACAGGTCAAGCACCTGCGCGAACGCCACAGCGTCTACATGGTCGGCACCGGCCGGGCCAACGTGGCCGGTATCGATGCCACGCGCCTGGACTTGCTGGCCGAGGCGATTGCGGATGCGTGCAGATAACACCACCGTCGGCTGTTGATTGTGTGGCGAGGGAGCTTGCTCCCGCTCGGCCCTGTAGGAGCTGGCCGAAGCCTGCGATCTTTTGATCTTGATCTTTCGCTTGAGACTCAACTGTCTGGGACAAGATCGCAGCCTCGTTGCACTCGACAGCTCCTACACAGCCCAACGGGAGCAAGCTCCCTCGCCACGGTGGATCAAACCAGCCTCAAGTCATCCGCCGCCCTTGAGCCGTTATTGGCCCGTCCACTCGCGGACAAACTGCCCGACATCTTCCTGTGGCGCCGTGCGTGCTTCTTTCTGCGGTGTGCCCAGGTAGAGGAAACCGATCACTTCCTCCCCGTCTTCAAGGCCAAGCCCCCGGGCCACATGTGGCGAGTACGCCAGTTCGCCGGTGCGCCACACGCCACCAACCCCCTGGGCATACGCGGCCAGCAGGATGCCATGGGCCGCGCAGCCAGCCGCCAGCAGTTGCTCGGATTTCGGGAGCTTGAAATGGTCCTGCAAACGGGCGATCACCACCACGACCAGGGGCGCGCGCAATGGGCCGTTGAGGGCCTTTTCCACGACGGCTTCGGGCACCAGTGGGTCATTGAACTTTGCCGCTTCGGCCAGCAGTTCGCCCATGCGATGCCGCGCCTGCCCCTCCACCGTCAGGAAGCGCCATGGCCGCAACTGGCCGTGATCCGGTGCCCGCATGGCTGCGGCGAACATGAGCTCGCGCTGTTCCGGCGTGGGTGCCGGCTCCACCAGGCGCGGGACGGAAACACGGTTGAGCAAAGCGTCGAGAGCCTGCATCGGCCACCTCCTGAAAAAATGTCCAGCTATTCTAGTGGCTGTGCGGCGAGTCCGTTAGCGCAAATTCCGTGGCCAGGCAGCCAGGCGCCGCCGAGTGCCGGTTTACAGGCCGCTGGCCGCAGGTAGAATGGCGCCCTTCCCTTTCAGCCTGAGCGGACTTCATGGCGTTGCCGACCCTGCGAATCATCGGTTTCATCATCGGCATCTTCCTGATCACCCTGGCGATCTTCATGGTCGTGCCCATGGTCACGCTGATGATCTTCGAGCGCACTGGCGACCTGCCGTCGTTCCTCTGGTCGAGCATGATCACGTTCCTCGCCGGCCTGGCGCTGGTGCTTCCAGGGCGCCCGGAACACATCCACCTGCGGCCGCGGGACATGTACCTGCTGACCGTCAGCAGCTGGCTGGTGGTGTGTATCTTCGCTGCGCTGCCGTTCCTGCTGACCCAGCACATCAGCTATACGGATTCGTTCTTCGAAAGCATGTCGGGCATCACCGCCACCGGCGCCACCGTCCTGAGCGGCCTGGACAATATGTCGCCGGGCATCCTGATGTGGCGCTCGCTGCTGCACTGGCTCGGCGGGATCGGCTTCATCGGCATGGCGGTGGCGATCCTGCCCCTGCTGCGCATCGGTGGCATGCGGCTGTTCCAGACCGAGTCATCGGACCGCTCGGAAAAAGTCATGCCCCGCTCCCACATGGTGGCGCGGTTGATCGTGGCGGCCTACGTGGGCATCACCATTCTTGGCACCCTGGCGCTCTGGTGGGCCGGGATGAGCCTGTTCGATGCCATCAACCATTCGATGTCGGCGATTTCCACCGGCGGCTTCTCCACCTCGGACCTGTCCCTGGCCAAGTGGACCCAGCCGGCGGTGCACTGGGTCGCCATCGTCATCATGATCCTCGGCAGCCTGCCGTTTGCCCTGTACGTCTCGATGTTGCGGGGCAATCGCCGGGCGTTGATCAAGGACCAGCAGGTCCAGGGGCTCATTGGCGTGCTGCTGGTGACCTGGCTGGTGCTCGGCACCTGGTATTGGGCGACCACCGACCTGCATTGGCTGGACGCCCTGCGGCACGTGGCGCTGAACGTGACGTCCATCGTTACCACCACCGGCTTCGCCCTGGGCGACTACAGCCTGTGGGGCAATTTCTCGCTGATGCTGTTCTTCTACCTGGGGTTCGTCGGCGGTTGCTCGGGTTCGACGGCCGGCGGGATCAAGATCTTTCGCTTCCAGGTCGCCTACATCCTGCTGCGGGCCAACCTTAATCAACTGATCCATCCCCGTGCGGTGATCAAGCAAAAATACAACGGTCATCGCCTTGACGAGGAAATCGTCCGCTCGATCCTGACGTTCTCGTTCTTCTTCGCCATCACGATCTGCGTGATCGCCCTGCTGCTGTCGCTGTTGGGCGTGGAATGGATGACGGCGTTGACCGGTGCGGCCAGTACCGTGTCCGGCGTCGGCCCGGGGCTGGGGGAAACCATCGGGCCGGCCGGCAACTTCGCACCGCTGCCGGACGCCGCCAAGTGGATTCTGTCGGGGGGCATGCTGCTGGGCCGGCTGGAGATCATCACCGTGTTCGTGCTGTGTATCCCGGCGTTCTGGCGTCACTGACCGGTTCAGGCTGGCTCGCCAATCGCGCCCGGTATTCGCCGGGCGTGGTGTCGAACCAGCGGCGAAAGGCCCGGAAAAAATTGCTCGGGTCGGCAAATCCCAACAGGTAGGCGATTTCCAGCAGCGTCATGCCCGGCTGTGCCAGGTACTGCTCGGCCAGCTCGCGGCGGGTGTCTTCGAGCAGGCTCTGGAAACTGGTGCCCTCTTCCTGCAAGCGCCGCTGCAAGGTGCGCTGGGACAGGTGCAGCGTCTGCGCCACCACGTCTCGCTTGGGTTCCCCCTGGGGCAACAACCGACACAAGACTTGTCGTGCCTTGTGGGTCACGCGGCTTTCCGAGAAACGCGCGAGGTATTCCCCGGCAAACCGATCGTGAAGCTGCGCCATGGCTTCATTGGCCGTCGGCAGCGGCGCCTCCATGTCGGCCCGTTCGAAGATCAGCGCGTCATAGGGAGCGCCGCACACCAACGGCGCGTGAAAAGCTCGGTGATAAGGCGCCGGGTCCGAGGGTTCGGCACCCTGGAACAGCACCTTCACCGGATGCAGGGTGCGCCCGGTCAACCAGCTGCACAGGGCCAGCGCACAGGCCAGGGACGCTTCGGCGCTTTGGCGGGTCGGGGGCAGATGGTCGCCATGAACGGTCAGGATCAGCCCATAACCGCCTTCCAACGGACGAAAACTCAAGTCGGCGCTGTCGGCGATGATCCGCTGGTACCGCACCAGCCGTTGGAAACCCTCCACCAGGGTGCGACTGGACATCAAGGCGTAGCCCGCCACATGGAACGAGGCCGGGCGCACCACCTTGCCCATGTTCAAACCAATGGCCGGGTTGCCCGACAACTCCACCGCCCGTTGCCAGAGCCGCGTCATCGAGTCCTGGGGGAACCGTGCATCCGGATCGTCCAGCGCATCGAAATCCAGCCCCAATTGATTGAACAGCGCCCGACAATCCAGGCCGTCCATTTCCAACGCCTTGACAATCCCCATCGCCCAGCTTGAAGAAGTGGTTCGTTCGCTCATGACGTTTTACTTGCATGACGAGCCGCAGGGTACGGCTGGATTTGCGAAGGATACTAAAGTGGCGCTGATTGTCACTGGCCGTTGTAATTGATAGCTCTAGACTTAAATATCAAAACAATAACCACAGAGTCAGCCGTCGTGGAAAACGCCAAACGATTCAATACCTTCGCTGAGTTCTACCCGTATTACCTCAGCGAACACAGCAACAGCACCTGCCGACGATTGCATTTCATCGGCACCTCCCTGGTCATCGTGATTTTCGTCATGGCCCTCGTCGCAAGTAGCGGGTGGCTGTGGCTCGCCCTGCCGGTGGCCGGCTACGGCTTCGCCTGGGTCGGGCACTTCTTCTTCGAAAAGAACCGTCCCGCCACCTTCCAGCATCCGCTCTACAGCCTATTCGGTGATTTCGTCATGTACCGCGACATGCTGCTGGGCAAGGTCGCGTTCTGATAAGGAGTGTCGATGAGCAACCACGCACGCTTCACCCACATGCAGGACGGCACTGCGCAAGATTGGGCGATCATCGCGGCCGACTTCAGCGCCTACGCCCGGCAATTGCCGGGCCGGATCCTGACTCACTTAAAACTGCTGGACGGCGATTTCGGCGGGTTCCCGGTGGATCGCCTGACCCACTCGCTGCAAACCGCCACCCGTGCCTACCGTGACGGGCGCGATGAAGAATACGTGGTCTGCGCCCTGCTCCACGACATCGGCGACACCCTCGGCACCTATAACCACCCGGACATCGCCGCGGCGATCCTCAAGCCCTTCGTCAGCGCCGAAAACTTGTGGATGGTGGAGAAGCACGGGATTTTCCAGGGCTATTACTTCTTCCATCACCTGGGCATGGACCGGCACCTGCGCGAGCAGTTTTTCGAACATCCGCAGTACCAGGCGACCATTGATTTCTGTGCGAAATACGACGCAGCGGCGTTCGATCCCGAGTACCACACACTGCCGTTGAGCTTCTTTGAGCCGATGCTGGAAAGGCTGTTTGCCGCGCCGAAGCAATCGATCTACAAGGCGGCGATGGCGGAGCAAGCCTGAATCCAACGGACGCAGGAAAACCCGTGGCGAGGGAGCTTGCTCCCGCTGGGCGCGAAGCGCCCCTCTTTTCCAGGGCTGCTGCGCAGCCAGCGGGAGCAAGCTCCCTCGCCACAAAAACACTATGTGGGCTTGCGAAACAGGCAGGCCGGCCTAGGCAGGCTCAGTCACTTTCAACTCAGCCTTGATCAACGCCTCCCGCGCCTGGGCGTCCGCCAACCGATACAACTCGATCGTTCCATCCCAATGCTCGATCAGCGCCGTGCAGGATTCGACCCACTCGCCACAGTTGAGGTATTCCACCTCCCCCACCATCCGCATCTCGGCATGGTGGATATGCCCGCAGACCACGCCATGCAATTCGCGCTTCACACACTCGTGGGCGATGGCGTCTTCTAAGTCGCTGATAAAGCTGACGGCCGTCTTCACCTTGTGCTTGAGGTACGCCGACAGCGACCAGTAACCGTAGCCATAACGGGCCCGCCAGTGGTTGAGCCAACGGTTCAGCGTGAGGGTGAATTCGTAGGCCGAGTCCCCGAGGAACGCCAGCCACCGGTGATAACGGGTGATGACATCGAACTGGTCGCCATGGATCACCAGCAGGTGCCGGCCATCGGCGGTGACGTGCACCGCTTCGTCCACCAACTGGATATTGCCCAGGATCAGCTTCGAATAGCGCCGCAGGAATTCGTCATGGTTGCCAGTGACGTAGATCACTTCGGTACCGCGCTTGCTCATGGTCAGCAAGCGGCGGATGACGTTGGTGTGGGCCTGGGGCCAATACATGCCACCGCGCAGCTTCCAGCCGTCGATGATGTCCCCCACCAGGTAGATCTTGTCGGCGTGGTAGCCCTTGAGAAACTGCGACAGGTGCTCGGCCTGGCAGTCCCGGGTGCCCAGGTGCACATCGGAGATCCACAGGGTGCGTACACGCTGCTTGCGGCTGGGTTTGGCGAGCTCGGCGCTGGTCATTGGGCAACCCTCTGATCGTTTTCGCCACTGTGCACCCCAGCGGCTAATGGCCTATGACAAACACAAGTCCATTGCATGACAGAGCCGGGCGTTGCCCCTCGGTGTATGCTGGCGGCCTGACACGGGAGACCGCGATGCGACCGATCCTCACGCTACGCCACTACAGCCACAACTTGATCGCCCACAGCCACGACCACGCGCAGCTGGTGTTCGGGTTGTCCGGCGCGCTGGACTTCGAGGTCGAAGGTCGTGGCAGCCAAGTGGTGCAACAAAGTTTCGTGGTGGTACCTGCCGGCGCCCATCATGGCTGTGGCAGCCCCCACGGCAGCCGCTGCCTGGTACTGGATGTGCCCAGTGACGACTGGGTCGGACAATGCCTGGGGGATCACGCCGACGCCAGCCGCCGCTTGCTCGACGACAGCGCTCGTCGGCCCCTGGACGCTGGGCAAAGCCAACTGGTCAGTTGGCTGGCGGGCAGCCCGGTGGACGATCCGGTGATCGCCCAGCAAGGCGCGGTGCTGCTCTTGGCGAGTCTCAATGGTGTTCACCAGGACACCCTCGGTGGCCGGCGCCTGCCCTACGCCGCGCTCAACGCCCACATCGACCAGAACGCGGCCTACCCGCTGCAAGTGGCGGACCTGGCGCGGGTCGCCGGCCTTTCCAGCGCCCGCCTGCATGCGCGTTTCATCGCCGAGTGCGGGCAAACCCCAATGGCGTACATCCGTAGCCGCCGCTTGCACCAGGCCGTGGCGTTGTTGCGGGAGTCGGACCTGCCCATCGGCGAGATCGCCCATCAGGTCGGCTACAGCTCCCAGAGTGCTTTCGCCGCGGCGGTGCTGCGGGAATTCGGCGCCACGCCGGGCACGCTGCGGCATCAGCGCTAGGTTCGCGCTAAAAATCGCTAGGATCGCGACAGACGCCACCCCCTCCCAAACGCTTAAATGCCTGTAGGAGCTGTGTAGGAGCTGCCGAGCGCAACGAGGCTGCGATCTTTTGATCTTTCGCTTGAGATTCATTTGATCTTTCGCTTGCGACTCAAGTGTCTGGGGAAAGATCGCAGCCTCGTTGCACTCGTCAGCTCCTACAGTCAGCTCCTACAGGGGATTGATGTTTGTCCGTCGGTTTTGGCTTATCTGTTGAAAGGATCGAAATGACACCTCGTACCGCCCTCGGCGCCCTGCACATTGGCGCACTCATGTTTGGCCTGACCGGTGTCTTCGGCAAACTCGCCGCGGCCTCGCCGGCGGTCATCGTGTTCGGCCGCGCCGTCTTCGCCGTGCTGGCCCTGGCGGTGTTTGCCCGGTTCGCCAGCCGCAGCCGCTGGCAGAAACTGCGGGCCCAGGATAGTCGGCGATTGCTGCTGGGCGGCCTGTTGCTGGCCGGGCACTGGGTGAGCTTCTTCATCGCGGTGAAAGTGGCCGGCGTGGCGATCGCCACGCTGGGGTTCGCCAGCTTCCCGGCCTTCACGGTATTGCTCGAGGGGCTGATCTTCCGCGAGCGGATTCGCGCCAATGAAATCTGGCTGGTGGTGTTGGTTAGCGTCGGCCTGGTGCTGGTCACGCCGAGCTTCGACCTGGCCAGCGGTGCCACCACCGGCTTGCTCTGGGCCGTGGCCTCGGGGCTGCTGTTCTCCCTGTTGTCATTGACCAACCGTGCCGGCTCCGCCCATGTGCCGCCGGTACAGGCGGCCCTGTGCCAGAACGTGGTGGTCGGGTTGTGCCTGCTGCCGGTGGCCGCACCGCAATTGAGCGATGTTCGTCCCATCGACTGGTTATGGATCGGCTTGCTCGGCGTGTTTTGCACCGGCCTGGCCCACAGCCTGTTCGTCGCCAGCCTGGCCGTGATCAAGGCCCGCACGGCGGCGGTGGTCTTCGCCATGGAGCCGGTCTACGGCATCGCCATGGCCTGGTGGCTGTTCGACGAGCGCCCGACGTTGCGCATGTTGCGGGGCGGCGTGGTGATCATCATGGCCATCGTGATCTCAAGCCAACTGGGTGGTTCGAAAAAACCGCGGGTGGAGACCCAAGCCGCGTCTCACTGAACCCGATCGTTGTGGCCCAGGTCCCGCTCCGGGTCGATCCGGTCGCGAACCCGCTGCTTGAGGACCTTGGCCTCGGGGAAGCCGCCATCGGCCTTGCGCTCCCAGATCTGCGTACCGTCACAGCTGATGTGGAACACACCGCCGGTGCCTGGCACCAGGGACACTTTGCCCAGGTCGTCGCCAAAGGTGCTGAGCAGTTCCTGGGCCAGCCAGGCGGCGCGCAGCAACCATTGGCACTGGGTGCAATAGGTAATGACGACTTGCGGTTTGTGTTCGGTCATGGCGGGTGGACTCCTGGGTGCTAAGGCGTCGTTATAATACCCGCCTTTGATCGCCCGCCCCGAGATTGACGATGCGCCGCCTCCTGCCCCTCCTGCTTCTGCTGCTGTTGCCCCCTTTCGTCCAGGCTGTCGAAGCACCGCGGCCGAAAATCGGCCTGGTACTGTCCGGCGGCGCGGCGCGGGGACTGGCCCACATCGGTGTGCTCAAGGCCTTGGAAGAGCAAGGCATCAAGATCGATGCCATTGCCGGCACCAGCATGGGCGCGGTGATCGGCGGGTTGTATGCCTCGGGCTACAAGATCGACGAACTGGAAAAACTCGCCCTGGGCATCGACTGGCAACAGGCCTTGTCCGACGCGCCGCCGCGCAAGGACGTGCCGTTCCGGCGCAAACAGGATGACCGGGATTTTCTCGTGAAGCAGAAACTGAGCTTTCGTGACGACGGCAGCCTCGGCCTGCCCTTGGGGGTGATCCAGGGCCAGAACCTGGCCCTGCTGCTTGAAAGCCTGCTGGCCCATGCCAGCGATACGCGTGACTTCGACAAACTGCCGATCCCGTTTCGCGCCGTCGCCACTGACATCGCCACCGGCGAAAAGGTGGTGTTCGGCAAAGGCCACCTGCCCAAGGTCATTCGCGCCAGCATGTCGATCCCGGCGGTGTTCGCCCCGGTGGAACTGGACGGCCGGCTGCTGGTGGACGGTGGCATGGCCGATAACAT
Organism: Pseudomonas sp. CG7; assembly: GCF_023701885.1. Classification (NCBI taxonomy): domain Bacteria; kingdom Pseudomonadati; phylum Pseudomonadota; class Gammaproteobacteria; order Pseudomonadales; family Pseudomonadaceae; genus Pseudomonas; species Pseudomonas sp. CG7. The sequence goes on from NZ_JABAEE010000005.1 coordinate 78,417, forward strand.
CCCGTTGGATGTGGCCCGGGAAATGGGCGTGGACATGGCCATTGTGGTCGACATCGGCACGCCGCTGCGCACCCGCAAGCAACTGGTCACGGTGGTCGATGTGCTGAACCAATCGACCACCCTGATGACCCGGCGCAACTCTGAAGAGCAACTGGCGACCCTGAAAAAAGACGACGTACTGATCCAGCCGGCCCTGGCGAGCTTCGGCTCTACCGACTTCGGCCGTGCCCAGGAAATGATCGACGCCGGCTACCGCGCCACCCGCATACTCGACGCACGCCTGGCCCCTTTACGCCCGCCCGAGACACCCGACGCCGAACTCATGGCTGCGCGTACTCCCAGCGAGCGCACGCCGGTCATTACCGCCATTCGCGTGGAGAACGACTCGAAAGTCGGCGATGACGTGATCCGCTATTACATTCGCCAGCAGATTGGCGAGCCGCTGGACCTGGGTCGCCTGCAGACCGACATGGGTACGCTGTACGGTCTGGATTACTTCGAGCAGGTGCAATACCGCGTGGTTCACAAAGGCCAGGACCGTACGCTGGTAATCAGCGCCCGGGGCCGACGGACCGGCACCGATTATCTGCGGCTGGGGCTGAGCCTGTCGGACGACATGCGCGGCGACAGCGCTTTCAACCTGGGGGCCAGTTATCGGGTCAACGGCATCAATCGCCTGGGTGCCGAATGGCTGACCCGGGCGCAGATCGGCGACAAGCAGGAGTTGTACAGCGAGTTCTACCAGCCATTGGATGTCGGCTCGCGCTACTTCATCGCACCCTACGGGCAATTCGAATCGCGCAACGTGGAGTCCATCCTGGACAACGATCCGGTGGCCCAGTATCGCGTCGAGCGTTATGGCTTCGGGCTGAACGTGGGGCGCCAGATCGGCAACAGCGGTGAAATTCGCTTCGGTGTCGGCCAGGCCTGGGGCAAGGCCGATGTGCGCATCGGCGACCACGACCAGCCCAGCGAGAATTTCAACGAGGGTTTCTACGAGCTCAAGTATTCGTTCGACTCCCTGGACAGTGTGTATTTTCCCCATGAAGGGGAAGACATCGGCCTGAGCTGGCGCCAATACGAACCGGGGCTGGGCTCCGACCAACGTTACCGTCAATGGGAGTTCAAACTGGACAAGGCCCTGAGCAGCGGCCCGGACACCTTCATCCTGGGCGGGCGCTACGGCCGCACCCTGGACACCGCCGAGGTGGTGACGTCCAGCTTTGTGCTCGGTGGCGCGCGGCAATTGTCGGGCTTTCGCGAAGATGGAGTGTCCGGACAGAACATGAGCCTGATGCGTGCCGTGTATTACCGCCGCCTCACACCGCGGGCCTACCTGCCCTTGGACTTCCCGCTGTACATCGGTGGCTCGTTGGAGCGCGGCCGGGCCTGGAACAACGACAACGAATTCGACAGCGGCTACATCAATGCCGCGAGCATTTTCCTCGGTTTCGATACGCCGCTGGGGCCACTGAATTTCAGCTATGGGTTCAACGACGACGATGAACAGGCGGTTTACCTGAACCTGGGGCAGACGTTTTGAGGGGATAGATGCTTGCCTGGGTGGGATTGATCGCCTGACAGGCCGCTATCGCGAGCAAGCTCGCTCCCCCACTGGATTCGGGATATACGTGAAATCCCTCTCCACCCAAGATCCCTGTGGGAGCGAGCTTGAACGCGAAGAGGCCGGTTGACTCGACATTCATTTACAACTTCAACGAATGCCCGCCAGCAGCACCCGGGCAGTCTCCTTGAGGGGGTCGTCGCCCTCTTCGAGCAACTCTTCAAGCAGGGTCCCGGCGGTCTTCAGGTCGCCATCGTCGATGCAGTTCTGGGCCTGTTCCAGCTTGGCCGAATGTTCCGGGGGCTGGGGTTCGAGGGACAGGGTGTCCAGGGAAACAGGTTCGAGGGCCAGAGGCTCAAATTCCAGCGCCTGTTCTTCATCGGCAAAACCATCGAGGAAAGCATCGTCCAGCGACTCGGTTTCCAGGGGCGCTTCCCATTGCAGCTCCGGTTCGTCGAAACCTGAAAGCGACAACCCCTCGGTCGGGTCGTTAGCAAGGGGGGCTACCGGTTTGTTTTCGGTGGAGGTGTCCTGATCATCGGCAAGGTCCCAACTGGTTTCCATGGACAGCGCATCCAGGTCCAGCTCGAACTCATCACGCGGCGCCTGTTCAGGCTCAGGTTCAACTTCAGGAGCCGGTGCCTGGGGTTCTGTCGGAGCCACTATCGGTGCGGTGATCGCGGCAACCTTGGGATAACGCCCACGAATGTCCTCCAGCGTCCCGGCATCGACCCCCTGTCCCAGCAAATGATTTTCCTGGGCCTGGAAACCGATGACATCGCCCTGCCTGCCCAGGACCTCCAGCAGTTTCAGGCCCAGGTCGGTGCGTTCAGGCTCCGCCAGCAACGCCGCGCGCAACAGCCCCGCAGCCTCGGTGAAACGGCCGTAGGTCAGGTAGCTCCCGACGCCCTCCAGCACATGACCCAGGGGCGCAGCGCCGTTATTGAACGTTGTCGCCGCCTCGGGGGGCTCCGTGTCGGGGATTGAGTCGAAGGTTGCGTCGCCCGCCTCCAGCATCGGCTCCGGGCGCTCTGCCATTGGCTCCAGCTCGGCCTGCTGCTGGCGCCGTCGAATGAACAGTAACAGCGCCAACATCCCCAACAGGGCTACCCACCCGACCACCCATGTCCAATTGATGCCCTCTGGCTCTGCAACCGGTGCGGTAACGGGGGATACGTCCGGGGCCGGCTCCGACGCAGGCTCCGCCGGTTGCGGTTGCGCCGACGCAACGGGGGCTGGAGCCGTCTCGGCCAGCCGGGCCTGCAATTCGCTGATCTGCTGGCGCTGCCCCGCGAGTTCCGCATCCTGGGCCTGGAGCCGCGCTTGCAGTTCCTCGATGGGCTTTTGTTGCTGCTGGTTATGCAGCACGCTGGCGGCCAACTGCTCATCGGACGCGGCAGAAGCCTGGCCAGCGGTGGTTGCAGCCGATGTCGGCAGCACGGCCGAATCGGGCAACAACAGGCGTTGACCGATGGAGAGCCGGGCGCTGCCGGGATTCAAGGCCTGGATCCCTTGCACCAGTTCATTGACCGACGCGTTACTGCCGGCGTCATGCAGGCGCTGGGCAATGATCCAGGGGTTGTCTCCCTGCACGACCGTATAGCGCTTGCCCTGTACTGCCGGGGGCGGCTTGATGGCCGGGGTGGCCTGGCTCGGCGCAGGCTGCGCAGCCGTGGAAGGTTCGTCACGTTCCGGCACGATACCCGGTGAGCCCGGAGGGTCGAGCAGCACGGTGTATTCGCGCAGCAGGCGCCCATTGGGCTGATTAAGCTGCACCAGGAAATTAAGGAAAGGTTCCTCCACCGGTTTGCTGGAGGTCACTCGAATGAAGCTGCGCTCCCCGCGCAAAAACGGCGTAAAACGCAGATTATTGAGAAAAAACACCCGTTCCACGCCCGCACGACTGAAATCGTCCGGGCTCGCCAGGCTGGCCGACAGATCACCTTCACTGATCCCGGCCACGTCGACCAGGGCGATATCGGCACGCAACGGCTGGTTCAGGGCGGAATGGAGCGTGATCTCGCCCAGCCCCAGCGCTGACGCCAAGGCCGGAAACCCAAGGGCACCCACGACGATCGACACGTTGACCCAACTGCGCAACGTGGACTGCAAACTTTCAAGCATGGGCATCCCTTTCGATTACCAGAACCAACCTCGGCATAAACGCCCTCAATAGGAACGCTTACTACTGGTTATAGTTCGCTAACCGGCGAATCTCAAAAGTCTGACGCCAGGGATATACCTCAGGATTTTTCCAGATTGGCCAGGATCGTGCCATGGACCCGCATGCAGACGCGCATGTCGGCCTCGTCGACACCTTCGAACAGTTCCCGGCGCAATTGCGTGGCAATGGTTTCGATCTGTTCGATCAAGGGCAGGGCCGGTGCGCAGAGCACGATTTTCTTGGCCCGGCGGTCTTCTGCCACGGCCTGGCGCTGCACCAGCCCCTGGGTTTCCAGGCTGTCGAGCAAGCGGGCCAGGGTCGGGCCTTCGACCGCGACGCTCTGGGCCAATTCGCGCTGGGTCGGCGCCTGTTCGAAACGGGCCAAGTGCAGCAGCACCAGCCAGCGCGCCTGGGACAGGCCCAACCCGGCCAGGCGACGGTCCAGTTCGGCACGCCAGCCTCGGGACATCTGCGCCAACTGCATGCCAAAACGGTGTTGATCGGTTAACGGCATAAAAAACTCATCAGATCTGAAATAGAGAAAAACTAATTATTAGTCAGCTAAGCATGAGCTTTGGATTCAAGCAAGGCTGGCCTTGTACTGAATCGTTAAAGGAGCGCAACTCACTGATCAGACTTCAAATTCCGACTGCAATGCAGCCCTGACGCAGTACAGCACACCTTCAGGCACCCGTCCGACAAACAACGCGGCGACTTCGGACACTGGCGGCAACTCGCCTTCGCCATCCAGGAAAGCGTCCTGTACTTCGCCCATCAGCTCCTCGGGCAGATCCAGGGCCTGCTCCAGGGATAACTGCTGTTTGCCAATCGCCTCGGCCAGCATCGTGTAGACGTTTTTTTCCGAACATTGCAATTGCCCGGCGATCTGCACCGGGGTCATGCCGGCCCGAGCCAGGGTGATGAGCTCGTGGCGCACATCGGCCACCGCTTTCGGCGCTTCGGCTTCACCGCCCAGCACCTGGAGGAAGGCCTCGCCATAACGCTCCAGCTTGCGCGCCCCCACACCGCTGACCCGGGCCATTTCCGCCAGGGAAGTGGGCTGGCTGCGGAGCATTTCCAGCAGCGTGGAGTCGGGGAAGATGACGTACGGCGGTACGCCGTGTTCCTCGGCCAGCTTGCGCCGCAAGGCGCGCAAGGCTTCCCATTGCTCGCGCTCTTCGCCACGGACCAATTGGCTGGCCTGGCTCTTGCTGCTCTTGACTGCCGTTGCCGGCTTGAGGTCGCGGCGCAGTTCGAGGGTGACCTCGCCCTTGAGCAAGGGCCGGCAGGTTTCGGACAAACGCAAGCCGCCGTAGCCTTCCAGGTCGATGTCCGCCAGGCCACGGGCCACCAGTTGCCGGAACAATGAACGCCACTCGCCCTCGGTACGGGCCTTGCCCACGCCGAACACCGTCAGGTGCTGGTGGCCGAAGTTGCGGACCTTCTCGTTGTCCTTGCCCAGCAACACGTCCACCAGGTGCCCGACGCCATAACGCTGGCCGGTGCGGAAAATCGCCGACAAGGCCTGGCGGGCCGGTTCGGTGGCGTCCCAGGTTTCCACGCCATCGACACAGTTGTCGCAGTGCCCGCACGGCTGGGGCATGTCTTCGTCGAAATAGGCCAGCAACGTCTGGCGACGGCAGCGGGTTTCCTCGCACAGCGAGAGCATGGCGTCGAGCTTGTGCTGCTCCAGGCGCTTGTGCCGCTCATCGCCCTCGGAGTTCTGCAGCATCTGCTTGAGCATCACCACGTCTTGCAGGCCGTAGGCCATCCAGGCATCGGCTGGCAAGCCGTCACGGCCGGCGCGCCCGGTTTCCTGGTAATACGCCTCGAGGGACTTGGGCAGGTCCAGGTGCGCGACAAAACGCACGTTGGGCTTGTCGATGCCCATGCCGAACGCCACGGTGGCCACCATGATCAGGCCCTCCTCGTTGAGGAAGCGCTTCTGGTGGTAGGCCCGCAGGTCGTTGGGCAGGCCGGCGTGATACGGCAACGCCGGGAACCCTTGTTCACACAGGAACGCCGCCACTTCGTCGACCTTCTTGCGCGACAGGCAATAGACAATGCCGGCATCGCTGCGGCGCTCGGCGAGGAACGCCAGCAACTGCTTGCGCGGCTGCTCCTTGGGCACGATGCGGTAGAAAATATTCGGACGGTCGAAACTCGACAGGAACCGCTCGGCATCCTGCAAATGCAGGCGCTCGACGATTTCCTCGCGGGTGCGCTTGTCGGCGGTGGCGGTCAGGGCGATGCGCGGCACGTCGGGGAACAGTTCCGCCAGTTGCCCCAACTGCAGGTATTCACGCCGGAAGTCATGACCCCACTGGGACACGCAGTGGGCTTCATCGATGGCGAACAGGGCGATTTCCAGGCTCTGCAGGAACGCCAGCATGCGTGGCTGCACCAGGCGTTCCGGGGCCAGGTACAACATCTTCACTTCGCCGCGCTTGATCCGCGTCGCCAGGTCTCGCTGTTGCTCGGCGCTGAGGGTCGAGTTCAGCGACGCGGCGGCGACACCCAGTTCCTCGAGGGTCGCGACCTGGTCGTCCATCAGCGCGATCAGCGGCGAAACCACCACCGCCAGGCCGTTGCGCAGCAGCGCCGGTACCTGGAAGCACAAGGATTTGCCGCCGCCGGTGGGCATGAGCACCAAGGCCTCGCCACCGTTGGCCACGCGCTCAATAATGGCACCCTGGCGGCCACGGAAACTGTCGTAGCCGAAGATGTCCTTGAGGACGCGTTGAGCCTGTTCGAGCATAGAAACTCCAAAAATCACCGAAACATCCCTGCAAGGCTGGTTCAGAATCACAAACGCTGCACCGGCAAATCGTAAGTGCGCGTTTCGAACCGGCGGGACGCCGCAGGGCATCGCAAAACGCGGCAGTATACCCGAGGCCTTCGTTGCAAAGGGGGCTGCTGACAAGAGGTGCTAGCGGCGAGTGTTGGACAACACCCAAACCTGTGGCGAGGGAGCTTGCTCCCGCTGGGGCGCGCAGCGGCCCTGTTTTATGGGGCGGCTTCGCCACCCAGCGGAGCAAGCTCCCTCGCCACAGGGGGTATGCGCCTGGACATTGGGGCAACCCAGCCCCCAATGAGAAGGCAAATCCACCACGCGGCTGGCCTGGGCGCTCAAGAAGGCCTAGAATTCCCGCATTGTTTATTCCCCAAGGTAGCCCGTAATGTCCTTCGCTGAGCAACTGACCCGCCTGCAAGTCTTCCTCGACGCCGATGAGCTGCACGACGAAGCGCTGGACTACGTGGCCGCTCATGGCTACTTGACCGCCCTGTCCATCTGCGCAGAAACAGTGCCGGAGCGTGAGTGGATCGACGCCTTGGTCGCCGAAGAGCCGCACTACAGCGACGAAGCCCAGCGCGCCGAAATCGAAGCCACGCTGATTGGCCTCAAGGCCCACATCGCCCGCCAACTGGCTTCCGATGAAGAATTCGAGCTGCCGTGCGAGCTGGACCTGGGCGATGACCCGGACGATTCGGAGCTGCGCGGCTGGTGCATCGGCTTCATGGAAGGCGTGTTCCTGCGCGACGCCGCCTGGTTCGAATCCGCCGAAGAGGAAGTCAGCGAAATGCTGTTGCCGATCATGGTCGGTTCCGGCCTGTTCGACGAGCAACCGGAGTTTTCCGACATCGCCGCCGACGCGAACTTGATGGACGACATGATCGTCCAGATCCCCGAAGCCCTCACCGCCTTGTACCTGCTGTGCAACGCCCCGGACGAGAAACCGGCGATCCTCAAGCCTCGCCACCACTGAGTGACCGGGTGCCCTCGCCCGTCGGCAACCGCCCGCTGATCCTGCGTTACGCTCTACTGGCCATCGGCTGGTTGAGCGTGGTGCTGGGGGTCATCGGCATCTTTATTCCCGTCCTGCCCACTACTCCCTTCCTGCAGCTGGCCGCGGCCTGCTTCGCTCGCAGTTCACCGCGCTTCTACCAATGGCTGGTAGGGCATCCCCACCTGGGCCCGTGGATCCGCGACTACCTCAGCGGCAACGGCATCCCGCTCAAGGGCAAGGTCTATGCCATCGGGCTGATGTGGGCCAGCATCCTGTTGTCCTGCTACCTGGTGCCATTGCCATGGGCGCGGGGGTTCATGCTCACCAGTGCGGTGCTGGTGACGGTTTATATTCTCAGGCAAAAAACGCTGCGCAAGCCCTGAATATCTAACGTGGCGAGGGAGCTTGCTCCCGCTGGGTGGCGAAGCCGCCCCTCTCAGGATTATTCAATCTCCCAGGCATTGCGCGCCAGGCCTTTTGCGACTGCTGCGCAGCCGAGCGGGAGCAAGCTCCCTCGCCACAGGGGCCTGTGTGTCTTCAGGTAGCTGTGGGTCCCCCATTTGTCTTCACTGAAATAAACAAAACCCGCCACATCCAAACCGGACATGGCGGGTTTTGTCATTTCAGCTCAGCTCACCTCACACCGTATCCACCTTCAACGAGTGATCATTCAACATCCCATTGATGATGGTCGCCGTGTCCGCACCGCCGATGATTCCCCCCGCGCCCGGCGTGACGCCGTAGTGACTGGCCAGGTTGACGCCGGCCAGGTCGATGGTCTGGTTCGGCGTGGCGCCGGCAAGGGCGCTGATGTCGATGCTAGTGGTGACTGATGCACCGCTGCCGCTGACGGAGAAATGCAGGTAGTCATCCAGTGACGCCGCGCTGCCGTTCTCCCCTTGCAGCAGTTGGGACAGGTCGAGCTTGTCGACGCCGGGCGCGAAGTCGGTGATCACGTCGTGGCCGCTGTTGCCCGCCTGCCATTGGAAGGTATCGGCGCCACTGCCGCCGGTCAGGGTATTGTTCCCCTGGCCGCCGATCAGCAGGTCATCGCCGCCCGCGCCATTGAGCACGTCATGGCCCAACCCGCCGTCGATGCGATTGCTGGCACCGTCGCCGGTGAGGGTGTCGTTGAAGTTCGAGCCCACCAGGGTTTCGATGCCTGCCAACGTATCGGTGCCGGCGCCCAAGGTGTTCTGTGCCGCGAGCAGGCCCAGGTTCACCGTGACCGCCGAGGTGGCGTGGGCGTAGCTGGCGGTGTCATGACCGCTGCCGCCATCGAGCAGGTCATTGCCCGCGCCACTGTAAAGCACGTCATCGCCCGCCCCACCCTGCAAGGTGTTGTTGCCCGAACCGGCACTGAGGGTGTCATTGCCGCCCCCCGCATTGAGGACATCGTCGCCATTGCCGGCCAACAGCACATCGTCGCCACTGGTGCCCGTCAGGGTGTGGCCCGCCTGATAGCTGATGCCGACCGAGGCGCTGTCACTGCCGCCGTGGTTGTCGCTGGCCGTGTAGCTGCCGTGGAAATCCGCGGTCTTGTCCTGCGCCCCGGCATAATCGACAGTCAGAGTCAGTTGGTAGTTTTCCGCAGCGTTGGCGTTGCCGCCGCCGGGATTGGCGATGTTGGTGACGTGGATCTGATAGTTGCCATCCGCTGCCGCGGTGAAAGATGCGCCGTCATTGATCGCAATGAATGGCCCGCCGTTGAGCGAATACTCCATCGCAATGCGACCGGCCGAGAGGTTGTGGTCCAGGGTGAGGGTTTCGCCCTGCTTGAGGCTGATGTTGAGCCGGTCTTCGTCGTTGGCGTTGTTGTTGGAGACCATTCCCAGGGCACCGCTGACCACCAGCATCGCCGTCATGCTCGCGGTATTGGCAACGAAAGCACTGCGGTTGAGGTTGATCGACTGCACGTTGTTGCCGGTAAAGCTCGCCGTGCCGATGCTGCCGGTAAAGTCCGCGCCCTTGGCGAGCCAACCGGTATTGAAACTGGTGGGCGAAGCCGTGAGCGGATCGCCGTTGGCGTCGCTGTCGTTACCCAGCAGCAATTCACCCGGGATCACGATGTTGCCCGACAGCACGTTGGTGATGACGTTGTCATCGACAGCGATCGGCGGGCTGTTCGGAACGACTTTGATCACTAGGTTGGAGCTTGCCAGGTCACCGTCGTTATCGCTGACGGTGTAGCCGATATTCTCGGTGATCAAGGTATGGGTGACGGTCTGGGAGGTATAGCTGAACGCACCGGTATCCAGGTTGACCACCAGAGTGCCGTCGTGGTCGGTGGCGATGCTCAGTGTGTTGGTGGCGGTATTGAAGGCGCCGTGGTTGAGCCCGCCGCTAGCGGTCAATGCACCGTGACCACCGTTGGCCGCCGGGTCGTAGCTGTACGTGGTGCCATCGACCACCAGGCTTTTGACAAACCCGCCATCGGCACCGAACGAACCCCCTTCGCCCAGCAGGTTGCCGGTGACCGGCGCGCCTTGCACGGTGTCGGCGAGCACCGAGTTGAGCTGGTTCAGGTCAGTGACCACCACCGCGTTGGTGTTGGTGTGGGTGCTGCCGTCGTAGGCCAGCGGGTCGAGGTGGGCATTGCTGACGCCGCTGCCCAGGCCAATGGCGTAGTTCTTGATGCCGTTGGCGTCGAGGAAGGCTTTCCACGCGGCTTCATCCGCCGAGCCGATTTCGCCCAAGGTCGGCTTGCCGTCGGAGAAGAAATAGCCAACGTTCTGTGCGCCGGTCAGTTGGCCGGAAGTTGCGAACGCCGTCTGGGCCATCGCCACGGCCGCATCGTAATTGGTGTCACCGTGCGCCGTCAGCGCGGCGATCAGCGTCTTGGCCGTTGCCACGTCTACCCACACGGCGCTCTGGTCGGTAGCGCTGCCGCTGAAGGTCACGAGCTGGACTTTTACATCGCCCATGTCGTCGTATTTGTCGAGCAAGGCGCTGACCGCCTGCTTGGCCAGGTCCATCCGCGAGAGCCCCGACACGCCGGAGGGGTCTTTCATGCTGCCGGAGACGTCGAGCACGATCAGCAGGTTGGAATCGATCTCGGTCGCCGTGACCGAACGCTCGGACGCGACAGCCTTGGGCACGTCATCGACAATGCTGACCACCAGGCTGCCGGTGGTGCTGTTGCCCAGGGAGTCCGTGGCCTGGTAGGTGAAGCTTTCACTCAGGGCATTCGGACCATCGTTGGCGTGGGGCGTGGTCGTGGCTGGCGCCGTCAGGGTGTAGGTGTAGGAACCGTCGGGGTGAAGCTGCAACTGGCCATAGGCACCGGTGGCGTTGCCCACCAGGTTGAAGGTGACGGCGCCGGTGGCTCCGCTGATCGAACCGACCAAGCTGCCGCTGGCGGTTTCACCGGTGGCGCTCGGCTCGCTGCCGGTGACGGTGCCGGGGGCCAGGTCCTGGCCATCCTGATTCAGATCGAGGGCTTTCTCGTAGACGGTAATGTCGTGGTCGGTTTCGGCGACGAGGCAGCTGTTGTGTACATCAATGGTGATGGTCGTGGTGCTTTCATCGCCATCGGCATCGCGCACGGTGTAGGTGAAGACATCCGTCGCGCCCGCTGCACCAACCGCGTCGGGATTGCTGTGGTAGACGGCGTTGCCGTTGGCGTCCAGGGTCAGGTAGCCGTAGGTGCCATTGATCTGGGTGTTGAGGCCGCCGATGGCTGGATTCGAGGTGTCGTTGCCGGCGCGCACGCCGATGACTGCGCCGCCGTCGGCACCCAGTACGTCGTTGTCCAGCACGTTGCCATTGACCGTCCCGCCCTCCACCACCGAGGCAGCGGCGCAGTGAGCCTTGGGTACGTCGTCGACAATGTCGATGACGATGGTGCTGGTGACCGTGTTGCCCAACGAGTCCGGGGCCTGATAGGTGAAGCTTTCGCTCAATACGTTCGGGCCATCGTTGGCGTGGGGCGTGGTCGTGGCCGGCGCCGTCAGGGTGTAGGTGTAGGAGCCGTCGGGCTGTAGCGACAATTGACCGTAGGCACCGGTGGCGTTGCCCACCAGGGCGAAGGTCACTGCGCCAACGGCACCGCTGACCGAACCGACGAGGCTGCCGCTAGCGGTCTCGCTGGTGGCGCTCGGGGCGCTGCCGGTGACGGTGCCGGGGGCCAGGTCCTGGCCGTCCTGGTTCAGGTCGAGGGCTTTTTCGTGGACGCTGATTTCCTGGTCCGGTGTGGCAACCAGGCAGACGTCATGGACATCGATGGTGATGGTGGTGGTGCTTTCATCGCCATCGGCATCGCGCACGGTGTAGGTGAAGACATCCGTCGCGCCCGGGACGCTGACGGTGTTCGGATTGCTGTGGTAGACAGCGTTGCCGTTGGCGTCCAGGGTCAGGTAGCCGTAGCTGCCGTTGAGGTGGGTGTTGAGGCCGCCGACGGCCGGGGTCGAGGTATCGTTGCCGGCGCGCACGCCGACCACCACGCCACCGTCCGCGCCTAGCACGTCGTTGTCCAGCACATTGCCGTTGACCGTGCCGCCCTCCAGCACCGAGGCAACATCGGCATGAGCCTTGGGCACATCGTCGACAATGTCGATGACGATGGTGCTGGTGACCGTGTTGCCCAACGAGTCCGTGGCCTGATAGGTGAAGCTTTCGCTCAATACGTTCGGGCCATCGTTGGCGTGGGGCGTGGTCGTGGCCGGCGCCGTCAGGGTGTAGGTGTAGGAGCCGTCGGGCTGTAGCGACAATTGACCGTAGGCACCGGTGGCGTTGCCCACCAGGGCGAAGGTCACTGCACCCACGGCGCCGCTGACCGAACCGACAAGGCTGCCGCTAGCGGTCTCGCTGGTGGCGCTCGGAGCGCTGCCGGTGACGGTGCCGGGGGCCAGGTCCTGGCCGTCCTGGTTCAGGTCGAGGGCTTTTTCGTGGACGCTGATTTCCTGGTCCGGTGTGGCAACCAGGCAGACGTCATGGACATCGATGGTGATGGTGGTGGTGCTTTCATCGCC
>NZ_JABAEE010000005.1:90998-136970 GCF_023701885.1 Pseudomonas sp. CG7
GACGCTGATTTCCTGGTCCGGTGTGGCAACCAGGCAGACGTCATGGACATCGATGGTGATGGTGGTGGTGCTTTCATCGCCGTCGGCGTCGCGCACGGTGTAGGTGAAGACATCGGTCGCGCCCGGGGCGCTGACGGTGTTCGGATTGCTGTGATAGACGGCGTTACCGTTGGCGTCCAGGGTCAGGTAGCCGTAGGTGCCGTTGATCTGGGTGTTCAAGCCGCCGACGGCCGGGGTCGAGGTATCGTTGCCAGCGCGCACGCCGATCACGGCACCACTGGCAGCCGGCCCGTCGGCACCGCCTTCGTCGTTATTCAGGACATTGCCACTGACCGTCCCGCCCTCATCCACCGAGGCGGAATCAGCATGAGCGGTCGGCAGGTCATCGACGATGTTCACATCGAGGTTGCCGTTGGCGGTGGTGCCGTTGTCATCGGTGGCCACAACCGCGAACTGCTCGCTAACGTTGTTGGCACCGTTGGCGTTTGGATGGGCTTCATTGTCCAGAAGGGTGTAGCTGTAACTCACTACACCGGTAGCCGCGTTGAAACCGGTGATGGTCAGGGTGTTGCCCAGCGCGGTGGTAATCGACTGTGGGAAACCAGCCGCTACACCGTTGGTGACGACGTTGATCCCGCCCACGCTCAGTGTCTGCACACCGTCCAACGCCGTCACGGTGAACGTGCCGCTTTGGGTCAGGGCCGATGCATCCGGGCTGCTGCCGTCGCTGAGATTTTTCTCCTGCAACGACAGCTCGCCGCCTTCGGTGTCGAGGCCGGTGATGGTCACCGGGTCGTCGTTGTTGTGCACTTGCAGTACCAGGTTCGCGGTACTGGTGTCGCCGTCGGCGTCGGTCAGGGTGTAGGTGAATGTCTCGGTGCCGCTGCCCCCGCCCTGCAACGCGACAAACTGCGGGTCGCTGGTGTTCAGGGTGTAGGTGTACGTGCCGTTGGGGTTGAGCACCAGGGTGCCGTAGGTGCCGGTGAACGTCCCGCCAATGATCGGTCCGCTGTCGGGGCCGGTGGGGATCCGGTCGGCACCCTGAAGGTCGTTGGGCAATACGTTGCCGGTGAGGCTGACCAGGGTTTCCGACGCCGTGTTGGCGTGGCTGTCGTCGATCGCCTGGGGTACGTCATCGGTGATGTTGACGTCCAGGGTGCCGGTGGCCGTGTCGCCGTCGGTGTCGACCGCCACCACTGGGAACTGCTCGGTAATGTTGTTGGCACCGCCGCCGGCAGGATGGGTTTCATTGTCCGTCAGTGTGTAGGTGTAGCTGACCACTCCCGTAGCCGGGTTATAACCGGTGATGGTCAACGTGTTGCCCAGCGCCGACGTGATGGTTTGGGGGAAGCCTGCGGGCACACCGCCGCTGATCACGTTGATGCCGCCGATGTTCAGGCTGTCCAGCCCGTCAGGCGCGGACACCGTGAACGTGCCATTTTGCACCAGCGCCCCCGGATTGCTGGCCGAACCATCGGCCAGATTGGCCTCGTTGGTGGTCAGTTCGCCGCCCTCGACAGTCACACCGTCGAGGGTCACGGGGTTGTCCGGGGTCTCAGGCACGACCGGTGGCACGGTCGCATCGTCGCCCGTGTTATCCGGGTCACCGGCCAGGCGCAGGTCTGGAAACTCAGGAATCCCGTTGAACCCGGCCGTCGGGAAACCAATCAACGGATCGACCTCCCCGCCCACCTCTTCCAGCCACACAAAACTGTGCCCGCCCCCTACGCCACCCGGGTTGCCCCCTTCGGGTCCGGCAGCCGTGGCTTCACCGGTCTGCGTCGGGTCGGCACCGGCGGCGAAGGCTTGCTGCAGCTTTTGCACATCGGTCAGTTGCGCGTCACTCGGTGCCACCGTGTCGGGCGTGTCGACATGAGGCGCAGGGTTGGCGAGCAGCTGCGGGGTCAGGGTCAGGTTGCTTTCGCGGCCCAGGGTCAACGCCTGGCCGTTTTGCAATTGGACAGCCACGGCCCCTTCGGCACCGGTGACCAGGTGTTCGCCGGCATAAAGCCGATCGCCTTCGACCAGCGGCCGCCGCAGGCCACCAGCCGTTTCCGCGAAAACTTGCCCGACCACTTTGCTGACGATACCGATGAGCGCTGCCATGTGCATTTCCTCCGTTGCCGACCGCAATCGGCACCTGTTTGGGTGAAGAATCCGTCCTCAGATTGGCGATCTGCAAAGCTGGAAAATCTGCCAGCTTTCCTGAAGGCAGAACGTGCTGGCAATTCGCCTAAACGACAAAAAACCGTCACCTGTAACCGCCTCATCCATCGCCCTTTCGGCACTTCTTCACATCGCTTAAAAATCTGAATGGAACTTTATTGACGCCTAAAATCCGTCAGAACCCGCAGATTCAAAGGCTTTCGCTTTGAACAATGTGCCGGTTTTTTACAAGCACATAAGTTTTTTTCGGAATAAGAGTTATGAGAAATTCTTCTTAGGTTTTGCGCAGGATGTTCTTAGCTGTGTTGTTACAAGGTTGAAACGGTTTTGATCTTAAATACGTCAATAAATTGGCGACAACGAAGCACTACAGACCTCAGGAGATGCACCCCATGCGCGTTCTAACCCCCCTCTGCAGCGCGGTTTTGCTGGCCATGGCCTGCTCTTCTCAGGCGCAGGCCATGTCCTTGACCGAAGCGATCCAGAGCACCATCGCGACTCACCCGGAATTGGCACAACGGGTGGACAGCCGCCTGTCGGCCAATGAAGACGTCAAAGTCGCCCGGGGGGGCTTTTTCCCGTCGGTGGATCTCAATGCCGGTTATGGCCGTGGCTACAGCGACAACACCAACACCCGGGCGCAGGGCAACCACCACACCAATATCCTGACCTACACCCAATCGGAACTGCGCCTGCGGCAGATGATCTTCGACGGGTTCAACACCGCCAATGAAGTGCAGCGCACCCAGGGCGTGGTCAATTCCCGGGCCTATTACGCCCAGGGCACCGCCCAGGATCTGGCACTGCGCACCATCGAGGTCTACCTGGAAGTGCTCAAGCGTCGCGAACTGGTGACCTTGGCCAAGAACAACCTGCAGGCGCACCTGCGGGTCAACGACCAGATCGGCCTGCGCACCGAGCGAGGGGTGGGCAGTACGGCCGACTCCGACCAGTCCAACGCCCGTCGGGCCCTGGCGGAAAACAACTTCGACACCGCCCAGGTCGACCTGGCTGACGCCGAGGCGAACTTCTACAGCGTGGTCGGGCGCATGCCCGATGAACTGGAAGCACCGCCCTCGACCAAAGGCGAGCTTCCCGCCGACCTGCGCGAAGCCCAGCAAAGCATGGTGGATAACAACCCGTACCTGAAATCGGCCCAGGCCGACATCCAGTCAGCCGAAAGCCAATATGAAGTGGCAAAATCGCCGTTCTATCCGCGCTTTGACGCCGAGGCGGCAGTGGGCGCCAACAACAACATCGGTGGCGAAGAAGGCCACGACAACAACTGGCGGCTGGGCGTGGTGATGAACTACAACCTGTTCCGCGGCGGCAGCGACAAGGCGCGGCTGGCGTCCAACGCCCACCAGATCAACCAGGCCATGGACATCCGCAACAACGCCCTGCGCAAGCTCAACGAAGACACGCGCCTGGCCTGGAACGCCATGCTCAACGCCCGCAAGCAGACCCCGACCGCCCGCGAATACGCCGACACCACCGCCCGTGTGCGCGCCGCCTACCAGGATCAGTTCGGCCTCGGCCAGCGCACCCTGCTCGACCTGCTCGACAGCGAAAACGAGTTGTACAACGCCAACCGTCGCTACACCGAAGTGCGCTACACCGAGGAATACTCGATGTACCGGGTGCTGGCGAACATGGGCCTGTTGTTGCAAAAACAACGGATCGTGCTGCCGGCCGATGCGGTCGCGCAGACCGAAGTCAAGAACCAGGCACGGTTGCCGGAACTGAAGTAATCCAGTGGGAGCGATCAATGTGACCAGCATGGAACCCGCAACCCCCGGCGCCGATCCGCGCCTGAACTTCGATGATCCCTTGCTGGACGGCCTGTTGATCCTCTGCAAACTCCATGGCGCGACGGCCAGTCGCGCCAGCCTCAGCGCCGGGCTTCCTATGGCGCACCAACGCTTGAGCCTGGACCTGCTGCCCCGCGCAGCGGCCCGGGCGGGCTTGCAGGCGCGACTGTTGCGTCGTGAGCTGGCGGACATCTCAGCCCTGAACCTGCCGGTGATGCTGATCCTGGCGGGGGGCCGCTGCGCCGTATTGCGGCGCTGGGGCGAGGATGGCAAGGCGCTGATCCTCCCCAGCGAAGCCGATGGCGGTGAACAATGGGTCAGCCGCGAGGAACTGACCACCGATTACAGCGGCCAGGCGCTATTCGCCCGGCCGCGCCATGAACTCGAAGACTTGCGCGCCCCGCTGGTGCCGCGGGTCGAGGCGTGGTTTCGCGACACCCTGAAACTGTCGCGCTGGCTGTACAGCGACGCGATCCTGGCGAGTTTCCTGATCAACCTGCTGGGCCTCATGGTGCCGCTGTTCGTGATGCAGACCTACGACCGCGTGGTGCCGAACCAGGCCACGTCGACCTTATGGGGGCTGGCCGTGGGGCGGCTGATCGGCACCGGTTTCGAACTGGTGCTGCGGGTGGTGCGCGCCCATCTGCTGGACACCGCCGGCAAGAAAACCGACGTGATTCTCTCCGCGACCCTGTTCGAACGCATCACTGGCATGGCGATGAAGGCCAAACGGGTGACCATCGGCGGCTTCGCCCAGAGCATCCCCGACTTCCAGGGCCTGCGGGAATTCCTCACGGCGGTGACGCTCACCAGCCTGATCGACCTGCCGTTCGCCCTGCTGATGCTGGTGGTGATCGGCCTGCTGGGCGGCTGGCTGGTGGTGATTCCCGTGATCGCATTTCCGATCACCATTGTCTTCGCCATGATCATCCAGGCACGCCTGCGCGACACCGTGCAAAAAAGCCTGGCCCTCGGCGCCCAGCGCCAGGCCCTGCTGATCGAAACCCTCGGCGGCCTGGAAACCCTCAAGGCTTGCAGCGCCGAAAGCGAGCGCCAGCACCAATGGGAAAGCACCCACGGCGCCCTCACCCGCCTGGACAGCCATGCGCGCAACCTCTCGGCACTGGCGACCAACGGCACCTTGTTCCTGCAACAACTGGCGGGCATGGCGACCATCGTCGCCGGGGTCTACAGCATCATTGCCGGCAATCTCAGCGTCGGCGCGCTGGTGGCGACCTACATGCTCGGCAGCCGCGTACTGGCCCCGCTCGGGCAGATCGCCGGGTTGATCACCCGCTACCAGCAAGCCCAGCTCACCATGCGCAGCACCGATGCCCTGATGGCCTTGCCCCAGGAGCGTGACGCCAAGCAGCGGCCTCTTGAGCGCACCCAATTGCAGGGCGCGCTGGACGTCAGCGGTGTGACGTTCCACTACAACGGCCAGAGCGCCCCGGCACTGGCCAATATCAGTTTCAGCCTCAAGCCCGGCGAACGGGTCGGGATCATCGGCCGCAGTGGCTCGGGCAAGAGCACCCTGGCGCGCCTGGTGATGGGTTTCTATGCACCGGAGGAAGGCCAGTTGCTGCTCGACGGCCTGGACCTGCGGCAACTGGACGTCGCCGACCTGCGCCAACAGATCGGCTACGTCGCCCATGACCTGCCGCTGCTGGCCGGCAGCCTGCGGGACAACCTCACCCTCGGTGCGCGCTACATCAGCGACGCGCGCATGCTGGAAGTGGCGGAACTGACTGGTGTCACCGAACTGGCGCGTCAGCATCCCCAAGGTTTCGACCGCCCGGTGGGCGAGCGCGGACAACTGCTGTCCGGCGGCCAGCGCCAGGCTGTGCTGCTGGCCCGGGCCTTGTTGCTCGACCCGCCGATCCTGCTGCTGGACGAACCCACCAGCGCCATGGACAACAGCAGCGAAGACGTCTTGCGGCAGAAGCTTCACACCCACGTACAAGGCAAGACCGTGCTGCTGGTCACCCACCGTACCTCGATGCTGAGCCTGGTGGACCGCTTGGTGGTGCTGGATAACGGCCGGATCGTGGCGGACGGGCCGAAGGACGCGGTGATCGATGCGCTGCGCAAGGGACGGGTGGGCTCCGCGGCGGTATAGCTGCCAACACAACCACTGTGGCGAGGGAGCTTGCTCCCGCTGGGCTGCGAAGCAGCCCCAAGGCGATTCACCCGGTTGTGTCAGGCGGACCGCGCCGGCAGGTTTTACGACGGCTTCGCCGCCGAGCGGGAGCAAGCTCCCTCGCCACAAACAGCAGCACCCAGCTCTTTTCACTTAACCAACGGGTACCGCCCCATGTCTGCTCAAACATCGGATTCAGCCGCCCGAAGCTACTTCGGCAGTTTCAGCAAAAGCGCCGAAAGCGAGTTCATGCCGGAAACCGCCGGCGCCACGCTGCAGGATTCGCCCCGTCGCTCACGGGTCACCGTGTGGCTGGCCGCCGGGTTGATCGTCACCGGGTTGGTCTGGGCGAAGTTTGCGGTCTTGCAGGAAGTCACCACCGGCGAAGGCAAGGCGATTCCGTCGAGCAAGATCCAGGTGATCCAGAACCTGGAGGGCGGCATCGTCACCGAGATTTTCGTGCGCGAAGGCCAGATGGTGAACAAGGGCGACACCCTGCTGCGCCTCGACGATACGCGGTTCCTGTCGAACAAGGGCGAGAGCGAGGCTGATCGCTATGCCCTGACCGCCCAGGTCGAGCGCCTGTCGGCCGAAGCTGAAGGGCGGCCCTTCGCGCTCTCGGCAGAGGTCACCGCCAAGGCCCCGCAAGTGGCCGAGGACGAACGCTCGCTGTATGAACAACGCCAGCGACGCTTGGCCAGCGAACAACGGACCCTGACCGAACAGCTGCGGCAGAAGACCCAGGAACTGGCGGAGTTTCGTTCCAAGCAAGGCCAGTTCAGCTCCGCCCTGGCCTTGCTGCAGGAAGAAATGAACATGTCCGCGCCGCTGGTGCGCACCGGGGCGGTATCGCCGGTGGAGATCCTGCGGCTCAAGCGCAGCGCGGTGGAAATCCGTGGCTCGCTCAATGCCACCACCCTGGCCATTCCCCGGGCCGAATCGGCGATCAACGAGATCAAGAGCAAGATCGACGAATCGGAACAGACCTTCCGTTCCGAGGCAGCCAAGGACCTCAACGAGAAACGCACCGAGCTGTCGAAAATCACCGCCTCAAGCATCGCCATCGACGACCGCGTGACCCGCACCACCGTGGTCTCGCCGGTGCATGGGGTGATCAAGCAATTGAAGGTCAATACCATCGGCGGCGTGGTGCAGCCGGGCAACGACATGGTGGAAATCGTGCCCCTGGAAGACAACTTGCTGATCGAAGCCAAGGTCCGCCCCCAGGACGTGGCGTTCCTGCACCCAGGCCAGAAAGCCATGGTCAAGTTCAGCGCCTACGACTACACGATCTATGGCGGGCTCAGCGCCAAGCTCGAACTGATCGGTGCCGACACCATCACCGACGACAAGGGCAACAGCTTCTATTTGATCCAGGTGCGGACCGATAAAAACCACTTGGGTGGGGATGCCAAGCCGTTGCTGATCATTCCGGGGATGGTGGCGACGGTGGACATCATCACCGGGGAGAAAAGTGTGTTGGATTACTTGCTCAAGCCGGTGTTGAAGGCGCGGACCGAGGCGATGCGCGAGCGGTGAGCCGAATCTACGCCGATCCTGTGGCGAGGGCGCTTGCTCCCGCTGGGCTGCGCAGCAGCCCCATGACCATTCACCTCGTTGTGTCAGGCAGACCGCGCCAGCAGTTTTTACGACGGCTGCGCCGCCGAGCGGGAGCAAGCTCCCTCGCCACAAGGGTCTCTATACCCCTCCATGGTTCTTCTGGTAAGTCTCCTCCCCCATCGCTGCAATCTGCCCCTCGAGCAACGCCTCGAACGGCCGCAGCAACGGCTCGAACCTCACCGGCGCCTCAACCACTTGCAACGCCTGGACACTCGCCTCCACCGTCGACAACGCCCCCGGCCCCGGTGCCTTGCGCAAGCGATAACGGGACACCCCACCGTTAGCCAACGTCACCCTCGGCAACGCCGCCAGCAGCGGATTGAGGTGCAGCAGTTTTCTCGCCTTGCGCCAGGTGCCATCGGGAACGACCAACAGCAGCGGCTCATCGGACGGCCCGTAGGTTTGCAGCGGCTGCGCGTCGTCAGCGGGAAACAACAACCGCGCCTGATAACCTGCCTGATTGAGCAACCGTGGCAGATCCTCGAACACCTCGCCCACGATCAGCTCGGCATTGCGCAGCCCCAATGCCGCCAATCGGGCGGTGTTCAAGGCGTGGTTCACTTCGCTGGGATGTTGCAACAGCAAGACCCGGGTGCGGCTGTCGAGGCTGGGGATCAACGGGCACAGGCAGTGGCTTTGCGGTCGTTGGCAGCGCGGGCATTGAGTTCTGGACATGGTCAGGCCTGGTTCAGTTGAGCTTTGAGCAAATCGCGGAAGGTCTGGATCAGCGGCTCGCGGCTGCGACCACGGCGTACGATCATCGAAAACGGCGCCTGATAGCCGAAGGTCGCCGGCAACAGCACGCGCAAGTCGCCCTTGTCGACCCAGGCCTGGGCGTAGTGTTCAGGCAGGTAACCGACGTAGGCCCCGGACAACACCAGGATCAACTGCGCTTCCATGCTCTCCACCGTCGCCGCGCTGTGCTTGAAGCCATGACGGGCCAGTTCGGCCTGGCTCCAGTAACCGCGCCCGACCATGCGCTGCTGGGTGATGACCTGCTCGGGGATGCGCCGCTCGTTGAACAGCGGGTGACGGTTGCTGCAATACAACCAGTGCTGCTCACGGTACAGCGGCATGTAGACCAGCCCGCTCATGCGCGTGGAAAACGCACCGATGGCCAGGTCCAGGCGGTTGTCCTGCACGCCGAGTTGCAGCTCGTAAGGGCTCATGACCGACAGGTGCAAATGCACCGCCGGATGCTCCTGGCTGTAGGCACCGATGGCTTCGGCGAACGGCAAGGCCTTGTCGCTGACGGTGGAGTCGATCACCCCCAGGTTCAAGGTGCCACGCAGCTCACCCTTGAGCGCGGCGGCGTACTGCTCGAACCCTTCGAGCTCGCCCAACAGGCGCAAGGTTTCCTGATGGAACAATTCGCCCTTGCTGGTCAGGCTGAACCCACCCCGGCCGCGATGACAGAGCACCAGGCCCAGGGCCGATTCCAGTTGGCTCATATAAGTGCTGATGGCCGAGGTGGAAAGGTTGAGCTCGTGCTGGGCATTGGCGAACCCCTGGTGCCGGACCACGCTGACGAAAATGCGCAGCAGTTTCAGGTCGGGTAGAGCATTGGCCATGGGGGTGTCTCCGGATCACACATAGACAGTACTTGTCGCGCTTTTGTGGCGAGGGAGCTTGCTCCCGCTCGGCTGCGAAGCAGTCGTAAACCTACCCACGCGATGTACCTGATACACCGAGGGGAATGGTTTTGGGGCTGCTTCGCAGCCCAGCGGGAGCAAGCTCCCTCGCCACCGGGGTAATCGTCTGCCCCAGGATTGCGCTGCTGCGGAGTCTATCGCCCCACCCGCCATTAGTTTAGAAAAATCTGAACTAAGTATTTGCCGCCAGGGATTCTTCACGGCAAACACTTTACGCAGAATCGGCCCCTGATAAATAAAACAACGATGAGGCCCTACCCGTGGACAAGATTCTTCACCAACCACTGGGCGGCAACGAAATGCCGCGCTTCGGCGGCATCGCCACCATGATGCGACTCCCCCACCTTCCCACCGCTGCCGGCCTGGACGCTGCTTTCGTCGGCGTGCCGCTGGACATCGGCACCTCCCTGCGCGCCGGCACCCGTTTCGGGCCGCGGGAGATTCGCGCCGCATCCGTGATGCTCCGCCCCTACAACATGGCCACCGGCGCCGCACCGTTCGACTCGCTGGCAGTGGCGGACATCGGTGACGTGGCGATCAACACCTTCAACCTGCTGGACGCGGTGCGGATCATCGAAGAGTCGTACCACAAGATCCTCGAACACAACGTCATCCCCCTGACCCTGGGCGGCGCCCACACCATCACCCTGCCGATACTGCGAGCCATCCACAAGAAACACGGCAAGGTCGGCCTGGTGCACATCGACGCCCATGCCGATGTGAACGACCACATGTTCGGCGAGAAAATCGCCCACGGCACCACCTTCCGCCGCGCCGTGGAAGAAGGCCTGCTCGATTGCGACCGCGTGGTGCAGATCGGCCTGCGGGCCCAGGGCTACACGGCCGATGATTTCAACTGGAGCCGCCACCAGGGCTTTCGCGTGGTCCAGGCCGAAGAGTGCTGGCACAAATCCCTGGCGCCGTTGATGGCCGAAGTGCGTGAAAAAGTCGGCGGCGGCCCGGTGTACCTGAGCTTCGACATCGACGGCATCGACCCGGCCTGGGCGCCCGGCACCGGCACCCCGGAAATCGGTGGCCTGACCACCATCCAGGCGATCGAAATCATCCGTGGCTGCCAGGGCCTCGACCTGGTCGGTTGCGATCTGGTAGAAGTCTCGCCGCCGTACGACACCACCGGCAACACCTCGCTGCTGGGCGCCAACCTGCTGTACGAGATGCTCTGCGTACTGCCTGGCGTGGTTCATCGCTGAGGCGCCGCCATGAACCATCGAGACCAGGTTCTCAAGACCGCCGCCGAGCTGGTGTCGGCCTTCGCCCGCAACGATCGCGAGGCTTATTTCAGTGCGTTCAGCACCGATGCGAGCTTCGTGTTCCACACCCTCGAACAGCCCCTGCTGTCACGCGATGCCTACCAGGCGTTGTGGGATCGCTGGCGGTCCGAGGATGGCTTCGAGGTGCTGAGCTGCACCTCGAGCAACGCCTTCGTCAGCCTGCAAGGGGACGTGGCGATTTTCATCCATGACGTGGCCACCGAGCTGCGCATGCAAGGGGAGCTTCACATTAGCCAGGAGCGCGAAACCATTGTGTTTCGCCAAGAACAACAAGGCCTATGGCTGGCCTGTCATGAACATTTGTCCGCAATGCCGGAAGGGCTGCCACCCCCTTAGCCACAGGCGACATTCACAACCGATGAATGCGCCTCGATGATCGGAGCAGATCATGAATAACAATAACGATAAAAGCCTTACGCAGATTGAAACCAACGGGGTCGAACAGATCCCGGACCACGAACGCACCGCCGGCCCGGGCGACCTGTTTCGCCTGATCTTCGGCGGCGCCAATACCTTTGCCACCGCCGTGCTCGGCAGTTTTCCGGTGCTGTTCGGCCTGTCGTTCCAGGCCGGGGTCTGGGCGATTGTGCTGGGCGTGTTGGTGGGTTCGATCATTCTCGCGCCGATGGGCCTGTTCGGTCCGCTCAACGGCACCAACAACGCGGTGTCATCCGGTGCGCACTTCGGCGTGCACGGGCGAATCGTCGGCTCGTTCCTCTCGATGCTGACCGCCATCGCGTTTTTCTCACTGTCGGTGTGGAGTTCGGGCGATGCATTGATCGGCGGCGCCAAGCGGCTGATCGGCGTGCCGGAAACCGAGTTGAGCCTGGGCCTGGCGTACGGCCTGTTCGCCCTGCTGGTGTTGACCGTGTGCATCTACGGCTTCCGCTTCATGCTGTGGGTCAACCGCATCGCCGTGTGGGCCGCCAGCCTGCTGTTCCTGCTGGGCATTTTCGCCTTCGCACCGACCTTTGACAACCAGTTCGCCGGCACGGTCAACCTTGGCCAGCCGGGCTTCTACGCCGCCTTCATCGGCGCGGCGCTGGTGGCCATGAGCAACCCGATTTCCTTCGGTGCGTTCCTCGGTGACTGGTCGCGCTATATCCCGCGCAACACGCCCAAGCGCCGCATCATGCTGGCGGTGATCGCGGCGCAACTGGCGACATTGATCCCGTTCCTGTTCGGCCTCGCCACCGCCACCATCGTGGCGATCAAGGCGCCGGACTACATCGCGGCCAACAACTACGTGGGCGGGCTGCTGGCTGTGTCGCCGGGGTGGTTCTTCCTGCCGGTGTGCCTGATCGCGGTGATCGGCGGCATGTCCACCGGCACCACGTCGCTGTATGGCACCGGGTTGGACATGTCCAGCGTGTTTCCACGGCTGCTGTCGCGGGTCAAGGCGACGCTGCTGATCGGCGTGCTGTCGATTGCCTTCATCTTCATCGGGCGCTTCGCGGCGAACCTGGTGCAGAGCGTGTCGACCTTCGCGGTGCTGATCATCACCTGCACCACACCCTGGATGGTGATCATGATCATCGGCCTGCTGGTGCGCCGCGGCTTCTATTGCCCGGACGACCTGCAAGTGTTCACCCGCGGCGAAACCGGCGGGCGCTACTGGTTCAGCCACGGCTGGAACTGGCGCGGCCTGGGGGCGTGGATCCCCAGCGCGCTGGTGGGGTTGTGCTTCGTCAACCTGCCAGGGCAGTTCGTCGGGCCGCTGGGGGAACTGGCCGGCGGAATCGACATCAGCCTGCCGGTGACCCTGGGCCTGGCCTCGGTGGTGTACCTGGCGTTGTTGGGGCTGTTTCCAGAGCCGGCGGCGGTGTATGGGCCGCAGGATCCGCGGAGCACAGCGCCGCTTGCTAAATCAGAGCTCCGGCAGAGCGCCTGACTAAAAAATACCAGTGGCGAGGGAGCTTGCTCCCGCTGGGCTGCGCAGCAGCCCCCCAAGTTTCTGAACCGATAAGCGACGACTGCTGCGCAGTCGAGTGGGAGCAAGCTCCCTCGCCACAAAGACTCGTTCGCCAGGGACAGCAGCACTTCGTCCCGTACATAAAAAAGACAATCGGAGACACGCCATCATGGCTTTGGATTTAATCGTCGTTCTCATCTACGCCGCCGGCATGATCGCCCTCGGCTGGTACGGCATGCGCCGCGCCAAGACCCGTGACGACTACCTGGTCGCCGGGCGCAACCTCGGTCCAGGCTTCTACTTGGGCACCATGGCCGCCACCGTGCTGGGCGGCGCATCGACCATCGGCACCGTGCGCCTGGGCTACGTCCATGGCATTTCCGGATTCTGGCTGTGCGGCGCCATCGGCCTGGGCATCGTCGGCCTGAGCCTGTTCCTGGCCAAGCCGTTGCTCAAACTGAAGATCTACACCGTGACCCAAGTGCTGGAACGCCGCTACAACCCGGCCGCGCGCCAGGCCAGTGCGCTGATCATGCTGGTGTATGCGCTGATGATCGGCGCCACCTCGACCATCGCCATCGGCACCGTGATGCAGGTGCTGTTCGGCCTGCCGTTCTGGATGTCGATCCTCGTAGGCGGTGGTGTGGTGGTGCTGTATTCCACCATCGGCGGCATGTGGTCGCTGACCCTCACCGACATTGTGCAATTCCTGATCATGACCATTGGCCTGGTGTTCCTGCTGATGCCAATGTCCATCGGCGATGCCGGCGGCTGGGACGCGATGGTGGCGGCCTTGCCGGCCAGCTACTTCGATTTCACCGCGATTGGCTGGGACACCATCCTCACCTACTTCCTGATCTACTTTTTCGGCATTTTCATCGGCCAGGACATCTGGCAGCGGGTGTTCACCGCCCGCAGCGAAGGCGTGGCCAAAGTGGCCGGCACCGCCGCCGGCCTGTACTGCGTGCTGTACGGCCTGGCTGGGGCGCTGATCGGCATGGCGGCAAAGGTATTGCTGCCGGATCTGGAAAACGTCAACAACGCCTTCGCCAGCGTGGTGCAGACCAGCCTGCCCAATGGCATTCGTGGATTGGTGATCGCCGCGGCCCTGGCGGCCTTGATGTCCACCGCCGCGGCGGGCCTGCTCGCCGCGTCCACCACGGTGGTCCAGGATCTACTGCCTCGCCTGCGTCATGACCGTGAGAGTGGCAGCGGCGACGTCCACGAAAACCGCATCGCCACCCTGCTGATGGGGGCGGTGGTCCTGGTGATCGCCCTGGTGGTCAGCGACGTCATCAGCGCCCTCACCCTGGCCTACAACCTGTTGGTGGGCGGCATGCTGATTCCGCTGATCGGCGCCATCTACTGGAAACGCGCCCCCACCGCTGGCGCGATCACCAGCATGTCGCTGGGCTTCTTGACCGCGCTGTTCTTCATGTTCAAGGATGGCCTGGATGCGAACACGCCGATCTACTACAGCCTGAGCGTGGCGCTGGTGAGTTTCGTGCTGGTGAGCTTGCTGTCGCCCAGGTCGAACGTGGGGGCCAAGGCGGTTTGACCGTCAACTCTGGGCAATGAGAGATTCCTGTGGGAGCGAGCTTGCTCGCGATGACGTCGGTACATTCAACATGGATGCATGCCGGTCCACCGCTATCGCGAGCAAGCTCGCTCCCACAGGTCCTGTCTTTCAGAAATAAAAAGATCGCAGTTCCGGGCCATCTCGATCGAGATGGTCCGGAACTGCGATCTCTGCAAATTCCTGGTGGGTTTAACGGCGGCGCGGCTGGCGGCGGCGTTGCTCGTCATCGGTGCGGATCGGTACCGGTTGCATCGGCGGCTCGATCAGGCCAAGCGCGACACCCAAGTCGTGAAGCCAGTTCTGGATTTTCTCTTTCATCGTGGTGCCCCCTCAGGGTGGTGCGAGCGGCAGATTTCTGTGGCCCCTTCGCACTGATAATAGTCCGATGTGCTACGCAATGCTCGTCTCAGTTTGCAATGATCTGTTACTGAATTGATCCAAATCCACCTCCCGGAGTTCAAGCCGATTGCGCCGTGTTCATTGGCGCTCGCGGCCACGCCTGTTGTTGCCATTCAATCCAGGCATTCAAGTTGGCCCCGACCATGCCTTTACGCCACATCAGCCAAGTGGTGGCGCTGGCAAACGGCTCGGCCAGCGGATGCACCGTCACCCGCTCGCGGCCCGGCAGGCTGGCCACCATCGACTCGGACATCAACGCCACGCCGGATCCGGCGATCACACACGCCAGCATCCCCTGGTAAGACTCGATTTCCATCGCCCGGCCCATGGTCGCGTGATCATGGGCAAACCAGGCTTCCAAGCGCATCCGGTACGAGCAGCCACGGCGGAACGTGAACACCGCGCGGCCCTGCACATCCAGCGCACTGCGCACCGGCGGGTGATCGGCCTCGGTGATCAGCACCAACCGTTCGTCGCACAACGGCACGCCATCCAGCCCCGCCAACTCCAACGGACCGTCCACCAACGCCGCATCGAGCCGATTGGTGAGCAGGCCTTCAAACAGTTCACCACTGGGCCCCGACTGCACTTGCAGGTTCACCGCTGGATACGTCCGGTGATACGCCGCCAGCAGGTCCGGCAAATGCGTCGCCGCCGTGCTGTACATCGTGCCCAGCAGGAAATCCCCGGCCGGCTGTCCGCCCTGCACCGCTGCGTGGGCTTCGTCGTGCAAGGCGAAGAGCTTGGTTGCATAGTCCAGCAGGACTTTTCCTGCCGGTGACAACTGCAAGCGCTGACGCTCTCTTAGGAAAAGGTCTACGCCCAACTGCTCTTCGAGCTGCTTAAGCCGGGTCGACAGATTCGAGGGCACCCGGTGCAAGCGCTCCGCAGCCCGGGTGATCGAACCTTCCTCGGCCACGGCCTGGAAAATCCTTAACTGGCTGAACTCCACGACCTTCTCCAAAAAAGAACAAGTTACTCACTATTATTCATTTTTAATGAAAGTCAATCAGTCCTAGCCTGACGGTCATTCGCCCCGACACCCGGAGAACGACCATGTCACCCCTAATTCGCCTGCTTGGCAGTTTCATCGCGCTGATGATGGCCATGGGCATCGGCCGCTTCGCCCTCACACCGCAGTTACCTCATTTGATCGGCGAAGGTCAGGTCGACTTGACCGCCGCCGGTCTGATTGCCGCCGCCAACTACCTGGGTTATTTCCTCGGTGCCCTGGACGCCATGTTCGCCCGGCGCCCGGAACAGGTGCGGCGGCGGTTGCTCGGCGGCCTGTGGCTGTGCGTGCTGCTGACCCTGGCGTCGTTCTGGGCCTGGGGCTTCTGGCCGCACCTGGCATTGCGCTTCGGCACCGGCGTAGCGAGCGCCTGGGTGATGGTGATGATTACCGCCCTGAGCCAACCCTTGGCAGCGGCGACGGGACGGCCACGGCTCGGCGCACTGGTGTTTGCCGGCCCTGGGTTGGGGATTTTCCTGACAGGTTTGTTGGCGTTGGGCTCGAACCTGCTGGACCCGACCTCCGCAACCCTGTGGCTGACGTACGCCGGCGTAGCGCTGGCGATGTTGCTGGTGATGCTGCCGATCCTGCCGCAACCCGCCGCAACCGCGACCGTTGCCGCGCCAGTCACCTCCTCGCCGAATCGTGGCATCGCTCGACTGGGCGTGGTGTATGCCTTGTACGGCGTGGGCTACATCATTCCGGCCACGTTCCTGTCACAAATGGCCTCGGCGCAGTTCCACGGACAATGGCTGGCGGACCTGTTCTGGCCCTGCTTCGGCCTGGCCGCCGCCATCGGCGTGTTGCTGGTCAGCTTGCGGCGGCCGAACCCGAACAGCACCGGTCGCTGGCTGATCGGTACGCTCTGGCTGCAAGCCGCTGGGGTGTTTGCCTGCCTGCTGGGCAGTGGGCCGGGGCTGGCGCTGGGGGTGATCCTGTGTGGTGCGCCATTCCTGGCCTGCATGCAGCTGGTGATGCTGCGCTCCCGGGAACTGGCCCCCCACGCCACCCAGCGCAACGCCGGCCTGCTGACCGCCTGCTTTGCCGTGGGCCAGCTCAGCGGGCCGTTGCTGGCAGCGCTGAGCAGCCATTTCAGCGGCGGCCTGCAACCGGCGCTGATCATTGCCGGCAGCGGCCTGCTGTTGGCGGGCGGCCTGTTGCTGCGGCCCGCCAGCCGGGGCGCGGTGGGCCCTTGCGCCCAGACCGCCCTGCGTTGATCAGGCCTGGCCGGCCGGGCTGAACGCTTTGCTCGATTGCGCGGTCGGCTCTCGTAGGGCCAGGGCGAAATACAACACCCCGCCGAGGAAGCAACCGGTGAACCAGGCGAAGTTGGCCATCGGTTGCAGCAGCGGCGTGAAGGTGATTGCCACACCCATCAAGGTCGCCGGGATCAGCGCCTTGACCGCAGTCCAGTTGATACCGCCGCTGTAGTAATAGCGTCCGCTCGGCCCGTCATTGAACAGCGCATCGACGTCGATCTGCTGTTTTTTGATCAGGTAGTAATCCACCAGCAGAATCCCGAACAGCGGGCCGATGAAGGCGGCCAGCACGTCCAGGGTGTAGTGGATCACTTCAGGGTTGTTGAACAGGTTCCACGGCGTGATGAAAATCGACGCCACCGCCGCGATCATGCCACCGGCGCGCCAACTGATCTTGCTCGGCGCGACGTTGGCAAAGTCGAACGCCGGGGACACAAAGTTGGCGACAATGTTGATGCCAATGGTGGCGGTCACGAAGGCAAAGGCCCCCAGCAGGACGGCCACGTCGTTGTCGATGCGCGCCACGGTGGCAATCGGGTCGTGGAGCATTTCACCGAACACCGGCAAGGTCCCGGAAACAATCACCACGGTGACCAGGGAGAACGCCAGGAAATTCACCGGCAGCCCCCAGAAATTGCCCCGGCGCACGTCAGACATGCTCCGGCAGTAACGGCTGAAATCGCCGAAATTCAGCGTCGGGCCGGAAAAGTACGACACCACCAGGGCCGTCGCCACAATCACCTGGCCGAACGCTTGCCAGCCAGACAACGACTTTTCCGCCAGGGTGAAGCTGATATTGCTCCAACCGGCCTTCCACACGATCCAGCCGGCCAACAGGAACATCACCGCATACACCACCGGTCCGGCCCAATCGATGAAACGCCGGATCGACTCCATGCCGGTCCAGAACACCAGCGCCTGGACGAACCACAAGCTGAGGAAACCGAACCAGCCCAGGTAGGACAAACCGGCAAAATGCGGCGTCGCGTAGACTTCCATCGAAGGAAAAAACCGCAGCACCACGATGATCAGCGCGCTGGACGCCAGGTACGTCTGAATCCCGTACCAGGCTACGGCGATCAGCCCGCGGATCACCGCCGGAATATTCGCCCCGAACACGCCGAACGCCAACCTGCAAATGACGGGGTAAGGCACTGCCGCCTGCTGGCTCGGCTTGGCGACCAGATTGGCGATCAACTGCACGATGCAGATCCCGCCGAGCAACGCGATCAGCACTTGCCAACTCGCCAGGCCCAAGGCGAACAGGCTGGCAGCGAACACATAGCCGCCGACGCTGTGCACATCACTCATCCAGAACGCGAAGATGTTGTACCAATTCCATTTCTGCGGCAGCGGGCCCAGGTCCTGGTTATAGAGGCGGGGGCTGTAGCCATTGGGCAATTGCTCGGACATTGCGGGGCTCCTTTTGAGTACCGCCGTGCCCCCGTATCGACCTGCTCACCATACTGCGCACGGGAGCCGGCATGGTTTGTATACGGGTTGCTACGCAGAATGCGTGCCATAGGCGTGGAATATGAGACAAACCGGGGTGTGTAGCGGGGGCTAAAGCCAGGCAAGCGCAGGCATGCGCCCACGAACAGGGCGTGGATGCATGCTAAAGGTGCAGGAGTTTGTATACAGAGATGAGCACCCGTGGCGAGGGAGCTTGCTCCCGCTGGGCTGCGAAGCAGCCCCAAAAGCGGTTGTATCACCACAGCATGTCAGGAAGAACGCCGGGGCCCGCTGCGCAGGCCAGCGGGAGCAAGCTCCCTCGCCACAAGGTCACAAGCCACTGGATCATTGATCACAAGGTTCACAAGCCAAGGATTCTGCGTTCGATCAGCTCAATTCAATGCGATCGGCATGAATGACAATCTGCCCATTCTTGTACAGCGCACCAATGGCCTTCTTGAAGTTGCCCTTGCTCACGCCGAACAGGCTGCTGATCAGCACCGGGTCGCTCTTGTCGCTGACCGCCAGGGTGCCGTTGTTCTCACGCAACTTGGCGAGGATCTTGGCGTTGAGGCTGGTGGCGGCCTCCTGGCCAACGGGTTGCAGGCTCAGGCTGATCTTGCCGTCCGGACGGATTTCCTTGATGAAGCCCTTTTCCTGTTTGCCGGCGCGCATGAACTTGAAGATTTCATTTTTATGGATCAGGCCCCAGTGCTTGTTATTGATGATCGCCTTGAACCCCATGTCGGTGGCTTCGGCGACCAGCAAATCCACTTCCTGGCCCGGCGTGTAGTTGGCCGGGGTCTTGTCCAGATAACGATCCAGGCGCGCCGTGGCGGTGATGCGGCGGGTGTGCTTGTCGAGGTAGACGTGCACCACGCAGTATTCGCCGGCGGTCATCTGGCGCTTTTCTTCGGAATACGGCAGCAACAGGTCCTTGGGCAGGCCCCAGTCCAGGAACACGCCGATGCTGTTGATCTCACCCACTTTCAGGCTGGCGAATTCACCGACCTGGACCTTGGGTTTTTCCGTGGTGGCGATCAGTTTGTCGTCGCTGTCCAGATAAATGAAAACATTGAGCCAATCTTCATCTTCGCTGGGAATATCCTTGGGAATATATCGATTGGGCAGCAGGATTTCGCCGTCCGCACCGCCGTCCAGATATAAACCGAAGTTAGTGTGTTTGACCACTTGCAAACTGTTGTAGCGCCCGACTACAGCCATTTCCAATACCCTCATTGCGTGGGCGGCATTCTACCCGGTTTTGCGGTGCGATTCGTGGCCGCCGGCACGGTTTGCCGACAAGGCCCGGCACGACCCTTGATTTTCCTGGGTTTTCACCCCGGGCACGGCCATTCGTCAGGCGAGCGGCGGTGCGTACCGCTTGTCATCGGCACACTATTTTTCGCAGGGTTGTTATTTAAAACAGGGGCTTAGGGCAATAATTGACGGATAACCGCGCATTATTCCCGTCACGCCGACGATAATTCAGAAGGATATTTGCCAAGCAATTGTCAAGTATTTCCTGTACGATGCCTGGCCCAATTAATTATCTACAGGTTAATGGCCGTCATGCGCGTAAAAGCATCCAACAGCAAAGCAAAGCCAGCTCCAGCCGTTGAAACCAGCGAGTCGATCAACGACCAGATCGCTGCGTTCCTCAAGTCCGGCGGCGAGATCCAGCAAATTGCCAAAGGCGTCAGCGGCCAGACATTCGGCCCGTCCAAGCAGATCAGCCTGGGCAAGAAATAACCTGCGCGTCACCTGGTCCCAAAGCGCTTTGAGCTTCGAAGCGCTTGGACTGGAACCTTCCCCGCCTCACCCATTTCCCAAAAATCGACGAACGGCCTTCGCTGCCGAGTATTCGCCGGTATGCTTGCACCTCTCTAGCCCAAGCGTTTCAGCTTAGTTCCTGCTCCTCGCTATTTCATGGAGTGAAGCATGCGCATTCCTATTGTCCTGCTGATGATCAGCCTACTGTCCTGTTCTCTCGCTCATGGGCAGGTGTTCCAGCGCGAACTCGGCGACTTCGACCTCAAACTCGGCACCACTCCCAGCCGCAGCATGGCCCAGGGCCTGGTCACGCCGTCGAGCACCGGTTCGTTCCATGGTGGCCTTGACCTGAGCCACGACAGCGGCTGGTACGTCGGCCAGTGGTCACCCAGCGCCGGCCTATCCGCCGATCTTGAAGTCGATTCCTACATGGGTTTTAAACAACCCTTCGACCAGACCCTGGGCTACGAAGTCGGCCTGATCCACTACAGCTACCCCACCGTCGATACCCTCGACAGCCAGGCGTTCTACGGCGGCCTGACTGTGCTGGGCAGCCGCTTCGGCGCGGCCCTGAGCAACGATCCGGACAAGCAGAACAGCACACTGTTTGCCGACCTGGGCGGCAATGTGCCGTTCGGCATTGGCATCAGCGCCAAATACACCACCCACCAACTCAATACGCCGGTCTCGGTCGAGAACGGTTCTGTAGGCAGTTTCAGCGACTGGTCACTGAAAATTTCCCGCCCCTGGATGGGCATCGACCTGGACCTGATCTACAGCGACTCAAGCCTCAGCGGCAGCAGCTGCTCGGCGTACTCCGGCCACAACAGCGAATGCGACAGCCTGCTGACCCTCAAGATGGCCCATCCTTTTTACTAAGCGTTACGCATTAATCAGCTGAACTGCTGCGCGCCTGCCATGCTCAAACAAAGCACTTACGCATTCGCAAGGACTCGCTCATGTCGCGCTGGTTAACACGCACCGCCATGTTCATCGCCATGCTCTTCGTGCTCACCGCTTGCAGCCGCGTCGGGCTGGCGTACCGCAACCTCGACCTGATCATCCCCTGGACCCTCAACGACTACCTGGACATCAAAGGCGAGCAAAAAGACTGGTTCAACGAACGCCTCAAGGACCACCTGACCTGGCACTGCACCACCCAGTTGCCCGGCTACCTCGACTGGCTGGATCGCCTCAAGACCATGGTGCAGACCAACCAGGTCACCGACGAAGCGCTACAACAGCGCACCCGGGAAGCCAAGGCCGCCATCGCCGAAACCGCCCGGGCAATCACCCCCTCGGCCATCGAACTGCTGCAAGGCCTGAGCGACGACCAAGTTGCCGACATGGACGCAGCCTTCGTCAAGGACCAGCGCAAGCGCCAGCAGCAATACCTCAAGCCGACGCTGCAGGAGCAGATCCAGCAACGCAGCGAACGCATGGTCAAACGCCTGGACGACTGGCTCGGCCCGCTCAACGACGCCCAGCGCCAACGGGTGATGGCCTGGTCCACCGCCCTCGGCGACCAGAACCAGCAATGGATCGCCAACCGCGCCCACTGGCAAAACCAGTTCAGCGAAGCCGTGGCCCACCGCCACAGCCCGGACTTCCCCAAACGCATCGAGCAGCTACTCGTCGACCGCGAAAGCCTCTGCACCCCAGCCTACCGCGAGGCCTTCAGCAAAACCGAAGCCCAGGCCCGCAGCCTGCTGGTGGACCTGATGGCCGAAAGCACCCCGCCCCAGCGCGAACAGCTGTTGAAGAAAATCGACGGGGTGAAGAAGGATTTCACTGACTTGAAGTGCCTGAAGGCAGCACGCTCTTAAAACCACTGAGATCCTGTGGAAGACCCAATGTGGGAGCGAGCTTGTGTGGGAGCAAGGCTTGCCCGCGATGCAGGCAACTCGGTCTATCAGGTGAACCGAGGTGATGGTATCGCGGGCAAGCCTTGCTCCCACACAAGCTCTGCCCCCACAGGGTTCAGTGCCAGGCTGTCAGGCAATCTGCGCCTTCGAAGCCAAATCATTAAAGGTAAGCTCATCCAGCGCGTCTTCCTGCTCATCCAACACCTCGCGTGGATGATCATTGCCCGGAATGCTGCTGTCGATCAGGCTCAACAAACTTGAGCCACGCGGCGTCAGAATAAAATTCTCACCGTTGCCACCCTGATCCTCGGGCCGCGGCTCGATATAGCCACGCTCCAGCAGTAACTTTTCATACTCCCCGGCGACTGCTTTCAAATGATCGAGGTTCTCGATTTCCCCGCCTTCAGCCGCTTTCGCCGCCGCGTACTCCTCCGCATAAACCCGAGGAGCAAAACTGTGGCCAGCGCCGTTCTGCACTTCGTGCAACAACCGTTCGATCAAGTCCCAGTTATAAGTCGTCATCCTGGTCCATCCTCTAAAGAGTGAGATGCCTACCTAGGTTGTGACCGAGGCGCCACGCCACCGTTCAGCCGGGTTGGCGGACGGCCCATCCCGCCAGCCGACCAACGGCCTGTCGAATTTACCCCAGGCCAAACGACCAATGAGTGAAGCGCCGACTTGAGCAACTGCCTACAGGAGAAATCACCATGAACGTAGAGAATCATCCAGTCGTCTCGCGGGAAGAATGGCTCGCCGCCCGTCGCCAGCACCTGGCCCACGAAAAAGCCTTCACCCGCGAACGGGACAAACTCAGCGCCGAACGCCGCACCCTGCCCTGGGTCAAAATCGACAAACCCTACCGCTTCCAAGGCCCCCACGGCGAACTAAGCCTGGCCGACCTGTTCGGCGGCCGCAGCCAACTGCTCATCTACCACTTCATGTTCGGCCCCGGCTGGGCAGAAGGCTGCCAGGGCTGCTCCTTCCTCTCCGACCACATCGACGGCGCCAACCAACACCTGGCCCACCACGACGTGGCCGTGGTCGCCGTCTCCCGCGCGCCCTTCGCCGAATTCCAACCGTTCAAACGCCGCATGGGCTGGGCCTTCGACTGGGTCTCGTCGGAAGGCTGCGACTTCAACTACGACTTCGGCGTCAGCTTCGAAGCCGAAGACACCGCCGCTGGAAAAACCACCTACAACTACGAAAAAACCGACACCACCGAAGGCGAACTCCCCGGCCTGAGCGTCTTCTATCGCAACGAAGCCGGCGACATCTTCCACACCTACTCCACGTACGCCCGTGGCCTCGACATCCTGGTCGGCACCTACAACTACCTCGACCTGACGCCCAAGGGCCGCAATGAAGAGGAAATCATGGACTGGGTGCGGCACCACGATAAATACGAAGAGGCCAAGCCGCGTGGTTGCTGCCACAGCTGATACGTCAACCCGCCCAGTCGAGCGCGATCCCCGTGGCGAGGGCGCTTGCTCCCGCTCGACTGCGCAGCAGTCGCTTGCTTTAAGCCGACAAATACCAGGCTAAACGTCCTACATGAAGCGCGGAAAGCGGAGTCTTGTGGCCCAAGAGCGAATCGCCCTATAGTCCCTCGTCGCCCAAAAAGGCAGCCGGGTTTGGCGACCCGATCTACAGAGAGACTCATCAACTTTCGAGGCTCTGCTTATGACCAGATACATGCCCATCACCGGAATCGACTGCACCCCAGCCACCCTGCTCATCGACACCGAAGCCCCACTCGATGTCCTCTTCGAAACTGCCGACTACCGCATCCGCACCGTGACCCAACTGCTGGAAAACATCGCGTTTCGCTCGGACATCAGCTCCGATACGGTGGTGCTTTCGGACTTTTGCAAGATGCTGACGATTGCGTTGCGCGATGGGTGTGATGTGATGGATGTGATTGGGAGACGGTTGCGGGCGCAAGCTGCTGAGTAACGAAAAACGGGCGACTTTTGCTGAGGGTCGCCCGTTTTTCACATGCGCGGAGAACAAAATGATTGAGACCTTTACAGAATTTGACCTTGCAGAATATCTCAGCACACCAGAGACCATTGCGGAGTTTATGAGAGATGCCTGGGAAACCGGCGATGCGAACTACTTCGCCAAAGCGATGGAAGTATTCGCACGCGCCAAGAAGAGGGCCGAATTGTCTAGGGAATGACCCATGCGAAAGCGAGTTTTCCTACCAGCAACAAATCAACATGCTGGCGAGCAAACTCGCAGATCGGGACTCTTGGGTACAAACCAAATTTTACATCTAAAACCTACACAGATATGTGGTCCGGCCCTGAGGAGCCGTACTCCAAGGCCAGTCTTTTTCATTTTTTGCGGGTACATCAGTTAATTAGTCGTTAAGTAAGCACCATTAAAACCTTTCCCTTTTTTCGCTATTTTGTGCTCTTTTGGCTTTTCCCTTATTTCTTTAAGCCACCCCATAGATATTTCAAAATATTTACCACCCTAGAATAAGCTAACAACTGCACTTCTAAAGCCACAACCCTCTCGAAAACATGAATATCCAAAGGAACTTTAACATCCATATTCTGACTCTCCGAAGCCTTTGAAAACACCTCAGCAGAGAGATGACTAGCGATATCTAAAATATCAGAATAAAACACATCAACATTTTCACCTTTAAAACTTATAGCCAAACCCTTTTCGAAAAGTTTTAAGACACAACCCTCTAAAACAATTTCGTACACCCCCTGCCCCAACACCGGATCACTAGCAAAAGATATATACGCTCCATAACCAGACGCACTTAGACTTTCAAGATATCTATGAACTGGTTTAATATTGGTCATTTTTTTAGCCCCTTCAAGAAATTCCTAAGACCTTCATTCGTAGCAGGGAAACTAAAAGAAAATTTCTCACCTACTTTTCCCGTACCTAATGCTGCGCCCTCTTCGGATGCATAATACCCCCTTAAGGTAACAGTCGTGCCGCCTTGAGACTTAGTGTATTCCAAGAGCTTTTTAAGCGGTCCGACTAATTCAGCAGCCCCATCCGAACCATAGCCAATAAAACCTTTCGACGTACCAACAGCAAAGTCGTCAAACATAACCTCACCGGCACTCACTGTCACTTTTGGAGAATATATAGTTCCAACCCCATTAGCAGCATCAAATGAAACTTTCCCGAGATCTGTTACGACAGACGGGGTTGCTTTCCCTCCCCACGAACCAAGCTTTCCTATAAAGGAGAGTAGTCCCAGTCCTACAACCTCTCCAGCCATGAATTCGCCCCAAGCCTTAACGAACTCGTTAGCCGGTAGCACGCCATCAAAACCTTGCCCCTCCGCGAGGTCTCGTTGCGCCTGTGCAACCTCTTCGGCAGTCGCACCGTTGCGTTGCATATATTCAGCAAGAGACGCTGCTGCCTGCCCATAGCCATGGTCGCCCAAAAAGTTGTATTGCGTGGCGTTTTTGGCAATCCACCCGCCCTTATCCATCTTGCTGGCATCCGCATCTTCCTGCGCTGCTGCAGCCAAAACACCAACAATTTGTGAGCTCATGCTCAACAGATCTTCATTACCCTTAACCAGCGTGTTCAGCTGCGTAACGAGCGCCTCGTTCGCCCCTGCTGCCAGGGCCCCGGTTTTGAAGTCACCGCCAGTTGCTTCTGCCAGCAACCCACCAACCATCGCGTGAACGGCGATCTTTGGCAAAGAACCGTCAGCCAGTACTCCTTTGGAGTAATCCCCAATCGCATTGAAACTGGCTGCCGCCAGCGTATTGAACAACGCACCTTTCAATGCATCGCTCACGCTGCCCCCCTGCCCCAATGCCTTGCTTAAAAGCGTCGACGTACCGTTCTGTAGCGCCTGATTAGCGGCGAACTGACCAACTCCACTCCAAGTGCTCAAAGAAGGGGAAATGATCTTGTCCGTTACCGTATTGGCCGTTGTCCCAGTCCAGTCGTTGAAATATGCCGCCGTAAGCCCAGCTGTAACCGCTGAGATGACATAACCCTTCATCGCGTCTGAGGAGGTCACATCTTTGAATACCGCGCCAAGATCGCCACGGTTGTTGACGGTACTGACTGTTGCGTTCGTCGCTGCATTTGACGCAACAGCACCAACCATACCGCCCCCAATACCTCCGCCGGCCATACCCGCCACTGCCGGCCCAACAAACGCGGCCATCAAGATAGCAATGATGATTTGCGAAGCAGGCCCCAACCCGGAATTGTTGTATTTGAAGGATTCATGGATCTCCCTCACCTGCCGCCAATCCACATCACCACGTGCTTCTGCTTGT
This sequence comes from Pseudomonas sp. CG7, assembly GCF_023701885.1. Classification (NCBI taxonomy): domain Bacteria; kingdom Pseudomonadati; phylum Pseudomonadota; class Gammaproteobacteria; order Pseudomonadales; family Pseudomonadaceae; genus Pseudomonas; species Pseudomonas sp. CG7. Next base: position 117,208 of record NZ_JABAEE010000005.1, read on the forward strand.
TTCAGCCAGGCCAGTTGAGGATCGGCCTTTACCATTGCATCAATGGATTGACTAACGGTTTGCTGATCAATCTGCCTCACGTCGATTGTCAAACCACCGACAGCATTGATCACGACATTGCCAGCAGCCTTCATTTGGGTCTGGCGCAAGGTTTCGTCGGTGTTTCCTTTCCCTTTCGACGAGACCCAGAAAGCATTGTTGTTGGTCTTCTCGTGACTTTCCTGTTGGAGATCTTTTACGCCTTCGAAGGTTATGGCCCCTCCGCTTAGAAGTGTCAGATCACTATTGCTATTCAGCTTGGCGGCCTGATACGTCTGATCACCGCCGCTAATCAACGCCAAGTTCCCGCCGGTAATGATTTCGCTTCCGACATGGGTGACCTTAGTAACCTCATCGCGCCGGAACTGTTTCTTCCCCCAACTGCCCTTTTTCTTTTTCTGATACAGCGAGTAATCACTGTCCTGCGCTGCCAACAAGTCAAGATTTTCTCCAGCCACCAGATAAGCTTCGTCACCGGCGCTGATACGGCTGGAGATCAGCGCCATGTCTTTCCCGGCATCCAACCTCACGTCGCCTCCAGCACTGACAGCGCTGCTGATCTGTTTGACGTGGTCCTCTTGGGCTGTGACTTTTTTCGACTTGTAGTAAGAGTGAATCTCGTTGGCGCCGGAGGAGATTGTCATGTTCTCGTTGGCGGCCAAGGCCACATTGCGGTCGGCACTGATCTGGCTAGCGATAGCGTTGAAGTCTCGACCTGCGTTCACAGTGACGTCGCGACCCGCCTCCACCTCCGAGCCCAGTTGAGTGATCGAACTTCTGCGGGTACCACCGGTGTTGGAGGTCTGCTGCTGCGCAGAGACGATATTCACATCCCGCCCCGCATCGATTTCCGTGTCACGCCCGCTGACCATGACACTGCCGACGCTATTGACGTCTCGACCGGCGCCCATGGTCAGGTCGTTGGCCGCTTCTATACGCGAGGCGTTATCCGCATAATCCTGCCGCTGGGTGTAGCCGTTGCTGCTGACACTTGCAGTGGTCAACGTGCGCTCATTAATTACGTCCCCCGCTACCGCCCTTAGGGTGACGTCACGTCCGGTGATGATGCCACCGGATTTGTTAACGATGTCGTTGCCAGCCAGCAAATCAAGGCGGCTGCCGGCCTCAATAAGCCCGCTGTTAACGAGGTTCTGACCTGCGGTCGCGGACAGGTTATTCGTAGCCTTAAGCGTGCCAACGTTCTCCAGATCGTTACCGGCAATCAACGTAACGTTCTGCCCGGCAATCAACGCACCATTAGGTGCCAGACGATTATTGGCCTGGGCCATATACAGCACCGGCACCAGCACCTTTTCGCCGTTCACTTCGTGCTCTTCAAGCCAGACGATGTCGTGGGTCAGGGCGGCGACTTGTTGGGCGGTGAGGGTGACGCCTACCGACAAGTTGAGGGCGTCCTTGCTGGCGATGGCGTTGTTCATCAGGTACGTGAACATCGCCTCGTCGGAGGTCTGGCCGTCGATAAAGCGTTGGCCGGTACGGGCGACGACGGCCTGTTGGATGAGTCGTTGTTCGAACAGGCCGTCACCCAACCGCTTGGCGCTGGTGTCCGCGTCGTAGCCGAGTTTCGTCAGCAGATAATCCGAGCTGGTGAATGACTTGAGGTTGGTAAGAAGCGGGTTGGTTTCGATCAGGTATTTTTGCGGTTTGGAAGCCACGGTTGTGCTGGGTAGCCCCGTGACCCGCGCCACCGTTTGACCGGTGACAGGCACTGGCGCGCTTACCGAGGCGTCGGTTGGGCGACTGACGCCAATTGGCGGCGTGCCCGAAGTGTCCAGCGCAATGTCGGCGCCACGGGTGATGGTGCCATCGAGGCTATGCCCTGGCAGTTGCGGCTTGCCTGTGGATGAGTCCGTTGGGGCGGTGACCTGAATGGCGGACGCGCCGGCGGTGACGCCGCCGCTGTCACGATTCAACAACTGCACCTGTCGTTCGGCGGCGGAAACCTGGGTGACATCGGCGATCTCGATGTCGCGCACATTGGCGATCGGCGCGGCGGTGGATCGATTCGATGCGCTCACGCTGGCGCCGCCGATTGTCCAGTTCTGCGACACGACCGGGGTCTGGGAGGCTGACGCGTCGCTGGCGCCCTGCCCGCTCAGCCGGAACAGACCGTTTTGCCCGGTGGGGAGGCTGAAGCCGGGGAGTGTCAGGGGGGTTATTTGTTGTTGGGCCAAGTCCGGTGGGAGTTGGCTGTTCAGGGTCACGCCCGTGGTTTTGCCTGATCCTGCGGCGGCGGTTGTGGTGTTGCGGGACGACGTTGTAATGCCGGTGGAGAATGGGCGCTCCACGCCGTTGGTGATTTTGTTTGTTGCGGTAATGGAGACGTTGCCGCCGGCTTGGATGATGGCTGGGGCAAAACTGTCGGATGCGGTGGAAGTAAAAACCTCCTGTTTGAATGGATTGAGGTTATTTATAAAGTCCGGTAGCTCCGCACGACTGCCCGCTGCAAACTCAGATTGTCCAAATATAATTGCCGACGATGTATTCCAACCCGCCGCGAGCAAAAACACCACCGGACCGATAACCTGGTAAGTTTCTTTATCCGGATTCTTGGAGCCAGTACGCAGAACCTCAGAATAAACTGGGGATTCAGTACCTGCTGCGTTCCAGAAACGCAGATCCTCCTTGTAGCCCGCGTCGTTACGTATATTGTAATTTACAACCTCCCTCATCCTCTCCAAAGAAAGATCATCGTCAAAATACTGGTAGCTCGTGTAGTCTCCCAGAGCTGTACCTGAGTTTTCAAACTCACTTACTGCAACATCGATATCACCTCCAGCACTAACAAGTGAATTTGAATTCAAGAAAGAGAAACCCTTAACGGTCAGATTTTTTCCTGCACTCAACGAAGCCGCTTTAGCCGTCGCATCTCCAGAAACTTTAACTCGATATTGCTGTAGATAAACCAAATATAAAGAAGGTTGCCGATCTGTCCAATAACGTGGAATCGAATCACAGCTATAGCAGCGAACCCCCACCGCCGACGAATACAACTCCGCCTCAGTCTTAAAATCCCCCCGCTTATTGATAATCGAATCCGCATTAATGGAAAAATCCCGCCCACTCTCCATGGTGCCCGAATCATTCTCCATCAACGCCGACCGCCCCCCCAGGTCATTGCGCGCTACATCAATGTCCTCTAGGGCATAAACATCCGACTTACGGTTGGTAAAGCTCCCCACCCGCAGCTTCATGTCCCCACCGCTGAACAAGAACCCACCTTGATCGTTCAGCAAGGTCGAAGCCGTCAGTTTCAATCCATCCGCACCAGCAACCGTCCCATAGTTATTAATGGTGCTCGCAGTGATATTCAGCGCACTCGCCGATGTCAGCCGCCCGTAGTTGTTCAGGCTGCCCAGGCCACCGCGCCCACCGATCGTCGTGGTCCCGCCACCGGTAATACTGGCCACGCTACTCAAGTCGATCGCAGCGGCGTCTACCGTCATGTCGCCCAGGCTGGTGACCCGGCCATTGCCGCTATACCGCCCGGTCAACTCCAAGCCCAAGCCACCATCACTGGCGATCAACCCATTGTTGACCCAATTCCCACCCTTGCCTTCCAGTTGCGTCGAAGCCAGCAGTTGCCCCGTCTCGGTCTGGGTGAAGTTGTTGACGTCGACCGTCAGGCGTCCGGCCTGGATGGCGCTGGTGTTGGTCCAGGTGTCGGCTTTGAGCGTCAGGCCGCCACGGGTGACGATGTCGCCGCCGGCGCCAGTGACGTTGGCCAGGGAGATATCGAAGGTGCCGTCGCCCAGATGCAGCAATTGGCCGCCGCTGTTGAGGAAGCTGTTGGCGGACAGGGTCAGGTGAGTGTTGGCGCTTTCCAGCTTGCCGTTGCGGTTGTCGAAGAGGCTGCCGATCTGGAAGTCGGTTTTGCCCGTTGCCCCAAGGGCTCGCAGTTGGCCGGTCTGGTTATCGAGGCTGGCAGCGCTGACCACCAAAGTGCTGTCGCTTTCCAGAATGCCGCTACGGTTGGTCAGGGCACCGTCCAGATCCAAATGGATGGCGTTGCCGGCGATCTGTCCGGCGGTGTTGTCCACGCTGGCACCGGGGCCAGCGACCTTGATCAGCCCAGAGGCATAAAGACCGCCGTTGCGGTTGTTGAAGCTGGCGGTGTCGATGATGACATCGCCAGTCTGCGCGGCGATCCGACCACCGTTGTTGTTCAGCCCGGCCAAGGCGCGCAGGTCCAAGCCTTGGCCTTGGATCACCCCCCCCTTGTTGTTCACATCGAAGCCGTTGCGCAGCACGCCCACGGTTCTCGCCTCAAGGGCGCCCTTGAGGCTGGCGAGGATGCCACCACGGTTGTCGATATTCGCCGCGGTCACGTTGGCATCGCCGGTTTGGGCGATGAGCTTGCCACCCTGGTTATCCAGATTTCCGGCCAGTTCAAGCTTGAGGCCAGTCTGGCCTTGCATCTCACCCTGGCCGTTGGCAAGGCTCGCGGCATCGAGTGCAACATCGGCCGTCTGGCTGTAGATCAGGCCGTTGCTATGGTTCTGCACGGCTCCGGAGGCAGTGATCTCCAGCGCATTTTTCGCGGCGACGGTGCCGGTATTGCTGTTGTCCAGGCCATCGGAGGACAAGGTCAACGAACCTTGGCTGGCGATCTGGCCGCCCTGGTTGCTGATCTGTGTGGCGCGTTCGACTCGCAATGGGCCAACACTAGCGACTTTGCCATTGGTGTTGCTCAGCGCACCCAGCAGGTCCAGGGTCACGGCAGCGTTACCGACTAGTCTGCCGCCGCTGTTGTCCAAGGTGGTGCCGGTGAATTTCAAGGCCTTTTGCGCGTTGACGGTACCGCCAGCGTTGCCCAGGGTCATGGCATTCATGACCAGGAGGGCGCCGCTGTCGATCAGGCCGCCTTGGGCGTTGTTGAGCAGACCGCCAGTGACCGTCAGGGTCTGGTCGCCGCCGCTGGAAAGACTCCCGCCGCTGCTGTTGTCCAGGCTGGCGGCGCTGACGGCGAGTTTTTGCTGACCGACCAGTGCACCGGCACCGCTGTTGAGCAGTGCCCCGCTAAGGGTGACGCCAACGTCGCCATTGCGGCTGGAGAGCGTGCCGTTGTTGCGGTTGTCGAGGCTGGTACCCCTGACGTCCAGCCCCTGCCAGCCAGAGATCAGGCCGTTCTGGTTGATCAGGCTGGTGGCGTTGAGGCTAAGCAGGTTGCTGCTGATCAGCTTGCCGCCCGTGTTATCGAGGGTGCGTCCGGCCAGGGTGAAGCTTTGGCTGCTGGACACTTCACCGCCCTGGTTATTCAGGTCGCGCAGGCCGTTGAGGGTCAGCGGACCTTTGGCGGTGATCAGGCCATTGCGATTGTTCAGATCATGGCCGCCCAGGTTCAGCGTCATGGCCTGTTCGCCCATCAGGCGACCGCCGTTTTGCGTCAGCGCCGCCAAGGTCAGGTTGATGTCGCCCTTGGCCGATACTTCGCCGCCATTGCTGGAGTCCAGCGCATTGGCGGTGAGCGTTAGATCGTCCTGGGCATTGATCAGGCCATTGGCGCCGTTATTCAGGGCCATGGCATTGAGGACCAAAGCATCGCCCGCCAGCACACTGCCGCCCTGGTTGTTCAGGTCACCGCTGTTGAGCGTGAGCAATTGCGCGGCGCTGATCAGACCTTGGGCTTGGTTATCCAGTTGCTGATCGACCGTCAGGACGAGATTGCCACGGCTGGTGAGCGTGCCGCTGTTGTTGTTCAGGCTTTGGCCGTGGGCATCGACGCTGGCCGCGCCGATCATGCCTTTGACGTTGTTCAGCGCCTGGGCGATGCGCAGGGTCAGGCCCTGGTTGCTGAGCAGCCGGCCGCCATCGTTGTTGAGGGTTTTAGCCGTCAGGGTGAGGGCCAGGGCACTGGAGATTTCACCGCCCTGGTTGTTCACTCCGTTGAGGTTTTTCAGCAGCAACGCGCCGGGGGCGTTGATCAAGCCGCTGTGGTTATTGAGCTGGCCGTTGTTCATGTCCAGGCTCAGCGAGGTGTTGCTGAACAGTTGGCCGCCCTGTTGATCAAGGCCGGCGACCGACGCGATCAACGCGCCTTGGCTGCCGATGCGACCGCCCTCCTGGTTGGTGACCTGGGCGGCCGTGAGGTTCAGCGTGCTGCCACTGTTGAGCCGCCCCTGCTGGCTGTTGTCGAACGCGCCGGTGGTGACGTTTACCGCGCCTTTAGCGCTGATGTTGCCCTGCTGACGATTGTCCAGTGCTGCGCTGGTGAGCAGCAGCGCGCCGTCGGTGACCAGTTCGCCGCCCTGGTTGTCGAGACGCCCCAGGCTGTGCACGGTCAAATCCGCCGCACTGGACAGACTGCCGCCGGTGTTGGTCAGGTTGGCGGCGCTGACATGCAGCGTGCCTTCGCTGCTGAGTTGGCCTTGGGTGTTGAGCAGATCGCGGCTCAGGTTGATGCGCTGATTCTGCTGGCTGATCAGGTAGCCGCCGCTGTTATCCAAGGACCCGCCATCGAGGCTTAACTGAGTCTTGGCACTGAGCAGGCCTTTGGTGCGGTTGAGCAATTTATCCACGGTCAGTTTCAGCGCCTGCCCGGCGAATACCTGGCCGCCGTCGCTGTTGTCGAGGTTCTGGCTGACCAGCGTGACATCGGCGCTGCCGGACAGCTCACCGCCACGGTTATCAAGATCGTCGACATTGAGATCCAGCGCTTTTGTCGCGCCGATCAAACCGGCCTGACGGTTGTCGAGACTGGCGGCCTCCAGTGTCAGGGCGTCGGTGCTGATCAGTGTGCCCTGACGGTTATCCAACGTGCTGACAGTGGCGTTGAATCCGGGCTTGCCGGCGAGGCTGCCGGCACGGTTATCCAGGCGATCAGCGACCAGCAACAACGCACCGTCGGCCAGCAACGAGCCACGCTGGTTGTCGAACACGGTATCGACATTCAAGTCGAGGCGGTCACGACTGCTGACCAGGCCCTCGCTGTTGTCCAAACTGGCGCTGCGGCTGTCCAGGGACGCTGCCGAGATGACGCCGCGGGCGTTGTTGAGTACCTGGGCGGTTCTGAGCATCAGGCCTTGGCTGCTCAGCAATTTACCGCCGCTGTTATTGAGGTTTTGCGTGGTCAGGGTGAAGGCTTGCTGGCTGGAGATTTCCCCGTCCTGGTTATTGACGTCCTTGAGGTTGCTCAGCAGCAACGCATCCGAGGCGTTAATCAGGCCGCCCTGGTTGTTCAACTGACCGTGGTTCAGGTCCAGGCTCAGGCGGGTGTTGCTGAACAGTTCGCCTTGCTGCTGATCCAGCCCGGTGACTGACGCGGTCAGGGCTTGGCTGCTGGCAATACGGCCTGAGGCATTGTTTACCTGCGTGGCGTTGAGCGTGAGCGTGGTGCCCGAGATCAGGCGCCCGCCCTGGCTGTTGTCAAGGGCACCGGTGGTGACTTGGGTCGCGGCTTTGCCCGAGATCAGGCCCTTTTGGCTATTGTCCACGCTGGCGCTTTCGAGGGTCAGCGCGGCGTCGGTGCTGATGGCCCCGCCCTGGTTGATCAACCCACCACCACTGACAATCGACAACACGCCGGCGCTGCTCAGGCTGCCGGCGGTGTTATCGAGGCGGCCCACGTCGACGCTCAATTCCCCTTCGCTGCTGATCAGCCCTTTGTTGTTCAACAGTGCGTTATCGAGGGTGATCACCAGGCCGTTGAGGCTGTCGAGCACGCCTTCGCTATTGTCCAGCGTGGTGCCGCTGAGGGTCATTTGGCCTTGGGCGTGGATGAGTCCTTTGCTCTGGTTGATCAGCTCAGCGACCTTCAACTCCAGATCAGTGCCGGCGATGAGTTTGCCGCCCTCGCTGTTGTCCAGTCGCTGGCCGCCCGCCTTCATGCCAAGCCCCGCGGACAGCTCGCCCGCGCGGTTATCGATCTGCCCGACCTGCAAATCCAGCGCTTTTGTGGTGCCGATCAAACCACCGTTGCGGTTATCAAGAATCTTGCCGGTCAGGCTCAAATTGCCTTGGGCTACCAGCGCACCGCCCTGTTGCTGCAGGGTATCGATAATGGCGGTGAGGTCGGTTTGGCTGGAGATACGACCGAGGCCGTTCTGCACCTCAGCGGCCTTCAAGGTCAGCACACCAACGCTGGTCAGCAGCCCGGCGCTGTTGTCCAGACGCGAGCCTTCGAAAGTGACGCTGCTTTTGCCCGCGATGACGCCGTTATCACGGTTATCCAGTTGATTGACCGTCAGTTGCAGCGCCTTGTCGGCACGGATGCTCCCGCCACGGTTGTCGACCGAGTCGCTGCGCAAGGTCAGCAAGTCGTTGCCGGCCAGGCGACCACTGCGGTTATCGAGGCTGCCGGTTTGCAGGTCGATCGCGCCTTTGGCAAGCACTTGGCCTTGGTTCTGATTGTCCAGCAGACCGCTGATGCGCGCGGTCAGGCTGCCATCGCTGATCAATTGGCCGCCGTTGCTGTTGTCCAGGCTGGCCGCCTTGATGTCCACGGCCTTACCCGAACCGAGTACACCGTTGCGGTTGTCCAGCGCGCCGCCAAGCTCAATGCTCAAGGCGCTGTCGCCCAGTACCTGGCCGTTGCGGTTATCCAAGGCCATCGCGTTGAGCCGGGTCAGGCCCGCGCTGGAGATTTCGCCATCGAGGTTGGTCAACGTGCCGTCGACGTTTACCGTCAGGTCTGCATCGCTGCCCAGGCTGCCGCCGCTGTTGTCCAGGCTGGCTGCACGCACTTCAAGGCCGTTGGCTGAGATCAGGCCCTTGGCATTATTTAGCGCCTGGGCAATGACCAGATCGAGACGCTGCTGGCTGACGATCGAACCGGCGCGGTTGTCCAGGCTCATGGCATTCAGGCTGAACGCCTGGTCGCTGGAAATCTCACCGTCGCGGTTGTTCACCGCCGCCAGGTTTTTCAACAACAGGCTGCCCGGGGTGTTGATCAGCCCGCCCTGGTTATTCAACTGCCCATGGTTGAGGTCAAGGGATAGGCGGGTGTTGCTGAACAACTGGCCGTTCTGTTGATCGAGGCCGGTGACACTGGCATCCAGGGCTTTGGCACTGGCGATGCGGCCGCTGGCGTTATTCACTTGGCCAGCCTTCAATAGCAGCGTGTCACTGCTGATCACGTTGCCGCCGACGTTGCTCAGGGCTTCCATGCTGTCGAGGCTCAACGCACCGATGCTGGAAATCTGGCCACCGTCGTTATTTATCTCGGCGGCTTTGAGGCTGGCGGTGGTGTCGCTTTTCACACTGCCCTGGGCGTTGAGCAGTGCCCCGCCCAGGTTTAGATTCAGGCCTTGCTGGGCATAAAGCGATCCCTGGCGGTTGTCCAGTCGTTGCGCGTCGATCGCCAAGGCTGCGCGAGTGGAGATCAATCCCTTGGTCTGGTTGGTCAAGCGTTCGAGGGTCAGGCGCAGGTCGCCATAGGCAATCAGCTTGCCGCTATCGCTGTTGTCCAGTTCGGTGCCGACCAGGGCCAGGACGCCCTGGCTCGACACTTCGCCGCCACGGTTATCCAGCGTGCCGACGTTGAGGCTGCCCGCCTGGGCGGCAGTGAAGACGCCACCCTGGCGGTTATCCAGACTCGCCGCGTTGAGGGTCAACAGGCCAGCCGATGACAATAACCCGGCCTGATTGAGCAACTGTGCCGAAATACTGGCGGTGAGCGCTCCGTCGCTGAGCAATCGACCCGCCGTATTGTCCATTGACGCCGCCGTCAACTGAGCGCGATTGCGGGCGGAGAGCCGCCCGTTCCGGTTGTTCACTTGGCCGCTGGCGTTGATGTCAAGCATCTGCCCCGCCGCCACCAGACCTGCCACGTTATCCAGCGAGGCGACGCGCAACGTGATGTTGCTCAGGCTGTTGAGTTCGCCGCTGCTGTTGTTCAACTGCCCGACGTTGGCTGTCAGGTTGCCGTTGCTGCTGACCACGCCTTGGGCGTTGAGCAACTTATCGGCAGTGATGTTCAGCGCGGTGCCGCTCAGCACCCTGCCCTTGTTTTGGTTGTCCAGGCTCCCGGCTTTGACCGTGGCCGTTTGGCCGGCACTCAAGGTCCCGCCTTGGTTGCTCAGGGTCTGCCCAACATTGGCCGTGAGGTTCCGGCTGGCAACGATGCTCTTGCCATCGTTGCTCAGGCGCTGCGCCGTAAGGTTTACATCTCCCGTCGCATTGCGCGTAGCGTCGGCATTGACCCCGGCTTCGATGATGCCGTTGTTGGTCAACTGCCCACCCGCATTCAGCGTGATGCTGTTCCGCGCCGCGAGGGTTTGCTGGTTGCTCAAGTTGCCTTGTGTCTGGGCGTTCAGCGTAGTGCCGGCATAGACCGCACCCCGAGCATCGAGGCTGGCAGCCTTGACGTTGACGGCGCCGCTGGCCGAGGTCTCGGCCAGGCTCAGGCGACCGTTGGCGTCGAGCTGGATATCGCCGCCGCTGGCGATCAGTTTGCCGCCCAGCTTCACGCCGACGCCCGTCTCGGTGCCCACCAGCTTGATCGCACCGGCGTACATGCCCCCCAAGGCCGAGGAGTCGATGGCCAGTTGCGGTTTGACGCTGCCGTCATCGGCGCGGGCTGTGGCGTCGAGGGTATTGGCGTTGACGTCGTTGCGTCCGGCCACAATCGTCAGGTTCTTGGCCTGGATTTCGGCGTTGATCTTGGCGCTGCGGGTGATGATTTCGACGCGATCAAGGTTGTTGGCGTTAAGGCCCGCTCCTTCGATGGCGACGCTGCCCTGGTCCACCTGATAACGATCCAGCCGACCGCTTTCCACCACCGGTTTACCGGTACTCAAGGTCACTTTCGGGCTGTTGATAAAACCGCAACCGTTGCAGGTGATGCCATAGGGGTTGGCAACGATGACATGGGCCGACTGTCCCGCCACTTCGGTGTAGCCACGCAACTGGCTGGGGTTGCCGCCGTTGACCTCGTTGAGAATGGTCGTGGCGGCCGTACCGTTGAGGTTCGGGTTGCCGATAATGATCCCGCCCAGTTGCGTGGACTGCGTGCGGGCGGTGGCGTTGTTGAGGATCACGCCGTTGCTGCCGACGTTGTAATCGCTGAACTGGTTGTGAGACAGGCCGCTGCCGTTGGGTTTGGCGATGTTGACGATGGGCACGCCGTTGCCCGCCCGATCCAGGCCAGTGCCCGGCGCACTGACGATGATGCCGTCGGCCTGGGCCCACATCGGTTGCCAGAACATGACATTGGCCAACAGGAACGCCAGGCCGCGCTTGGGCATGCCCCAGAATTGCTCGCGCGATTGCAGGGTCGCGGAGGGTTGGCGGGCCAGGAAGGCGTGTTGACGGTCGTCCATGTTCAGGTCTCGTTGCAGCGGAATTAGAGGAGTACATCCACGCGGAAGTAGATCGGCGCTTCGCGCTCGGTCAGGGCATCCGGGCGTTCCAGGGAATGGGCGAAGGTGACGCTGGCGTTCAGGTGCTCACCGCGGGCAAACAGCTCCAGTGAGTTGCTCGACATGCGTCCGTGCTGGTCGCCGTTGTAGCGACTGCCTCGAATCACACCCTGGTCATAACCGAGGCTGGTGCCGTATTCGCCGAACACCGGGCGCAGCCATTCCAACGTCACCGGACGGCTCCAGCGCAGGTCGTTGCGCCAATAACCGCCGCTGTCGCCGGACAACGATTGATCCTTGTAGCCACGAATCGACGACTGGCCGCCCAGGCTCATGCGCTGCGGGCTGAACAGCACGTCTTCGCTGCGCTGGCCGGTCATCAGGCTGCTGAAGCTGAAGGACTCGCCCCACACCTGGAACGGTTGCAGGTAGCTGGCGGTGGCGGTGTATTTGCGGTAGCGGGCATCGGCCTGGCCGGGACCCGGATCGTTGTCGTCCTGGGCATCGAAGGCGCCGATCCCCTCTTGCATGCCCAAGTCGAGGTTGACGAAAGCATTGCCAACCCGCCGGCCATGGTTGATGCCGAATTGCGCTTCGCTGAGCCGATTACTGCTCACCGCCAGCTTGCTGTCTTCGATGAAGTTGTTGGTGCGCAGGTACGCCAGGCCCGTATTGAGGGAGGTCTTGCTCAAGGCGTCGCGGTAGATCACCCGCTCGACCCGCACCTGGTGATTCTGGCTGTCGCCGGTCTGCTTGAAGTTGAAACCGTTGGCCGGGATCTGCGAGCGGTATTCGCTCTGGCTGTAGGTGTAACTGACGTTCCACCAACCCCAGGGCAGGTTGTAATAAAGCATGGCGTTGTTGGAGGTGTGTTGGTGGTCGGTCATCGCGTCATGACCACCGCGCAACATCAACTGATCGGCCAGGCCCAGCGGGCTGTCCCATTCGAAACTGCTGCCCCACTGCTGCTCGCCGGTGCTGCGCTGGCCATCGTTGCTGCGCGACAGGCCGGCGCGCCAAGGCTTTTTCGGTTCATTGGTGACCCGCACTTCGCTGCCACCGACGTTCTGCCCTGGCGTCAATTCCATTTTTGCCTGGTTCGACGGCAGGCGATTGAGCTGATCGACCATCTGCTCGATCTCCCGCAGGTTGACCAACTCGCCGGTCGCACCGGGAAAAGCCATCGCCAACTCACGGTCCGATAGCTGGCTGGTCTCGGCCCCCTTGAGGCCTTCGAGCCGCCCTTCCACCACCAACACGCTCAGGTGTCCGCCGGACAGATCCTGCTGCGGCAAATAGGCGCGGCTGGTGACCAAGCCCTTTTCGATGTAATGGTCAGTGATGACTTTGAGCAGTTCGTTAAGCTGCGGCACGCCCAGGCATTGGCCGATGTAGGGCTTGAGCAATTGCTCGCGCTCGCCGGCGGAAAGGCTGTCGGCGCCCTTGAGTTCGATGGTCTTGATGGGGAAGCAATGGGTATCGGCAGGTGCGCTCGGCTGGGCCGGCTTCGCCTCCTGGCCGGGCAAATCCTTGAGTTCTTCCAGACGACGGCGCTGCTCTTCGAGCAAGCGATTCTGGCGTTCGCGGATCAGGTCCGTGTCGCCAGGCGTGGGGGCGGCGTGAGCCAGGGTGAATGGAGAAAGGCACAGCAAAGCCAGGCACAACCTCGCCCAAAAGGCGGGTGAGGACATGTTCGATCCCTCGAGTGGAAAGTGACATCAAAATAGTGGCGCGATATTAATGAGCCATCATTTTGACGTCAACTAAATGGGTTTGGCTTTGAGGCTATTCCTAGACCCATTCATCTGAAATCAGATGGCTGCGGTACGGGGCATTGGTAACGCCGATTGGCCTGGGCACACCCGTTACTCGATAAACGTCGCGAATTGAGGCTGCGGGAAGGAGGACCGAATTTGCTTTTGTGGCGAATTCAGGATGGGCTTCATAAAAAACCGGACTCAAGGTCCGGTTCTTTATTAAAGCGCTAGGCATCTGCCTCAGAAAGCAGGGATATCCTGCTTGGCAGAGATTTGACGACTACTTGCTTGCCTCCTCAACGGCTGCCGCATTCTGAGGACCGAAAGAGTATTTCAGGGCCCGTGCCTTCGAGGTCCGCGGATCAGGTAAGCCTACGGTCTCCGGGCCCGCAAAGCCGGTGACGCCTTTGGCGAACGTGGGATTGATCGCATCGAACAAAAAGCTGAAGCCTTGTTTCAGCGAGCTCTGGGCGATGCCGTGACAGCCCATGCAGCCGCCCATGGTCAGGCTTTGAGTACTGTGGGCGTAGTCCGGCACCTTGATGTTCGGTTGGTTGCGCGCATTGGTCAGGGTGTTGTTATTCGGGATGGGGAACACGTTGCTTCCACGAAACAGCTGGATGCCCGGCTGGCTGCTTTCGACCATGATGTTGGCCAGATAGTAATCCGGGTCGGTTGAGGTGCTCGACGGGATGGCTTGCACCCCTTTGAGCCGATAGTGCTTCCAGACCGAATTGTCGAATTCGCGGCTGCCGTCCATGAGCTGCCTGACCTGGTCGTTCACCGCCTGGACTTCTGAATGGACGGTCAGCGGTTGCACGACCTTGATCGGGCCGGCTTGTCCTTCGGGGATCCCGTTGCTGCCGGAGTAGACCGGCGGATCAAGTTTCGCGTTTGCGACCAGTCCCTCCGTTGGCAGGGAAACCGTATAGGTCTTGTTGCCGTCAGAGAAGGTGGCGGTCGGCGGCGTGGCTGAATCGAGGCCGGGGTAATCGATCTTGTTGTAGTTGGCGATGTAGTAGAGCCCGGTCGGCGATTTACCGTCGGGCAACGTCAGGGCATCTTCGTGCTCGAATGTGGCGAAGATGAAGGTCGGGTAGTTGGCCGTCTTATGGATGATATGCAAGGCGACCAGTGCGTAGTCTTCGTTCTGCGCCTCCGGGTCAGTGTCGGTACCCTTATAGGTCACCACCGTCGCCGTATGGTAGCGCCCGCGATCCGGCACCGGAATGTCGGCCAGCTTGCGCCATGCCGCCTTTACCTCCACCGCGCCGTCGGGCAGCACAATATGATCCGGATAACGGGTCAGGCCTTTCGCATAGTTGTAAACGACGGGGTTGGCCTTGGCCTCGAACAGGATCTGGCTGTCGCTTGAAGGGGCATAGTCTCCCCGCGCATCTGTTGTCTTCGCCGCATTGGGCGGCTTAACCGGGAAGAAAATAGCGTTTTGTCCTATTTGGGTCGCCTCATCCAGATTGTTGTAAAGGGTAAAATCAGTGCCTGGCGCCATCCGTATCGGCTTCTTGAGGAACTGGGTATAGGTGTAGTTCGGATCAGAACCAAGCGAACGCGTAGGACCGCCAACGGGATTGAACCCTACCGCCGGAAACAACTCGCTGCGGTGGGCGAAGGTTTGCCACAACAAAGGGGTTGGAGACTGCGAGGCCTTGCCCGAATCGGCAAAGCTGCTGGCGGGATTACCCATGCCACGGCTAGCCGGTAACGGCGTCATGGCGGTGTTGTTCAGCGCAAAAAAACTCCGCCAGGCAAAGGTCGCATAGTCGGTATGGCTAAGGCCCGTCGCCAGGTCAGCAGGCAACTGCGGGTTGTCCCCTGTCAGATCGTTTGTGGTAATGCCGTAGGAAACGCCCAATCCCGATGGGCCGGTCAAACTGTCAGAGAAAAGCCTTGAATAATAGGGACTCCAGTTGACCCCATCGCTTGAACCAAAAGTGGTAGGGCCACTGCTGAGAAAAATGCGGTTACCGGTGATGGTTGCACGGTTCAGGAAAAGCTCGCTCTTTGCTAGGCCCGACAGTCTTTGTTCATCTCCCCAGTTACCGCCCCGGTCGTAACTGCGCACGGCAAAATTATTAAGATCATAAGAGTAATAGACCAACAGCTCACCGTTATAGACCACGGGCACCAGACTCAGCACTCTGAGAGCATTTGCAGTGAACCCAGGATTTTCCTTACTCCACAGCAAGCCATCGTCCGAGGTCACATAGTTAATCGTGTGATCGTCCTCCTCGCTATACAGGACAAATAATTTTCCGTTGTACACCACAGGACTGTTAGTAGCGGCGTCGCTGGAGACCGCAATAGGGTTAACATTGGACCAGGTTATGCCGTCCTCGGAACTGATGCTATTTATGTGCTTCTCGTCGGTAAAGGTCAGCACCAGCTTTTGCTGAAACACGGTCGCTGAGACATTACCCACGATGCCAGACACCGGAATGGGCTGTGGTGGGGACCAATTACTGCCCTGCGCCGAAGTGGAAAAATAGATAGCGGAATCACTATCGTTGGCCCAAAACATATAAATCTTGCCCTTGAACGATTGCACCGCGGGTGTAGCCAACCCTACCGAGGGAAATGGCACCATGCCCGACGAAGAAGGTATGGCGTTTGCGGCATCAGGGCTGTCAAACACATCAACTACGATCCCTTCATCGGGTCGCGACGTGGCGATGATCACACTTTCTGCATAAGCCGATGACACCGCGAACAAACCACACAGGCACAACATCAGCCGACTGAGTATCGCTCTAAGGCTCATAGATTTCATTCCTTGAATTAATAGCTATCGCAGTCCGTGGGCACGTCCTGACAGGCGTAGTTGTTCCATTGCTCGAATGCGAGCGGCACCGGGTGATCCAGAACTCATTGACTGCATTGCGTCAGACATATTGTTAGCCTCCTGGCTAATGAAGCACTTACGTCCTGTGTGAAGGAGCGACCCAGCATTGCAGGCATAGGGCTACCAGTCACTTTCTCCATGGTAGACGACGGTTTCATATCGGCTAGGGAAACCCTGAA
Source organism: Pseudomonas sp. CG7 (assembly GCF_023701885.1). Lineage (NCBI taxonomy): Bacteria > Pseudomonadati > Pseudomonadota > Gammaproteobacteria > Pseudomonadales > Pseudomonadaceae > Pseudomonas > Pseudomonas sp. CG7. The sequence goes on from NZ_JABAEE010000005.1 coordinate 133,361, forward strand.
AAAGACTTCAATCCGTGTCTGGGCCCATGCAGCGACGGAACGCCTGTCAGCGGCAGGCTAATGAACTTTCCACTCTGCACGGGCCTCAACCCATTACCTGCCCAACAAGGAATATGAGGCCCTGCCATGAAAACCCTCATCAAACTTACCCTCGCCGCCACCCTCACCTGCGCCCTGCCCGCCTGGGCCGCTTGTACACCTGAGGAAGCGACCATCAAGCGTGAACAACTGGCGGATAAAATCGCCAAGCTCACCGAACAGGATCCGTCCAAGGCCAAGGAGATGAATGACGAGTTGAAGGCTATGGATCTGGAAACATCCAGCAAGGAGGTGCCGGATAAGTGCCAATTGATCGATAAGCGCCTGCAGGAGCTGGAAGAGGCGCAGAGGAAAGCGGAGTGATCGCCGAGCGAGCACGGCCAGCTTTTGTGGCGCGGGAGCTTGCTCCCGCTGGGGTGCGAAGCGCCCCCAAACCTGAGCGTCAACATCAGGGCTGATAAACCAGAGACCCTCTCGGGGCTGCTGCGCAGCCCAGCGGGAGCAAGCTCCCTCGCCACAAGAGCCTGTTGTACGTAAGGCTGAGTAACAGCCCATAAAAAAACCGGACCCAAGGTCCGGTTCTTTTTAGCAAGCGCTAACGCAGCTTCACTCAGCCGCTGGCGCCTCTGGCTTGCGCCGCTTGAGCGGGGCCATGCCGTCCTTGCTGACCAGCGACGGTGCGTCGGACTTCGGGCGATTGGCGGTCTTGCGTTTGGTCGGGCCCTTGGCGCCGGCTTTTTTCTTGTCGCCCTTGGCGTCGACCTTTTTCTTCTTCACGCCAACGGCCTTGCCCGACGCCTTGACCTTCTTCGGTCCGCCGTAAGTACCTTTGACTTCCTTGATGGTGCGGCGCTCGAAGCTCTGCTTGAGGTAGCGCTCGATGCTCGACATCAGGTTCCAGTCGCCGTGGCAGATCAGCGAGATCGCCAGGCCGTCGTTGCCGGCGCGGCCGGTACGACCGATGCGGTGCACGTATTCATCGCCACTGCGGGGCATGTCGAAGTTGATGACCATGTCCAGGCCATCCACGTCCAGGCCGCGGGCAGCGACGTCGGTCGCGACGAGGATCTTCACGCCGCCCTGCTTGAGGCGGTCGATGGCCAGCTTGCGGTCCTTCTGGTCCTTTTCGCCGTGCAGCACGAACGCCTTGTATTCCTGGGCCACCAGGCGGCCGTAGATGCGGTCGGCCATGGCCCGGGTGTTGGTGAACACGATGGCTTTTTCGTAGGTTTCGTTGGCCAGCAACCAGTTGACGATCTGCTCTTTGTGCTGGTTGTGGTCGGCGGTGATGATCTGCTGCCGGGTGGTGGAGTTCAGTTGGCTGACCGCGTTGAGCTGCAAGTGCTCGGGGTTGTTCAGCACCTTGGCGATCATCTCGCGCAGGCCCGAACCGCCGGTGGTGGCGGAGAACAGCATGGTCTGCTGGCGGTTGACGCACTCGTCCACCAGGCGCTGCACGTCTTCGGAAAAACCCATGTCCAACATGCGGTCGGCTTCGTCCAGCACCAGCACTTCGACTTCCTTGAGGTCGAGATTGCCGGCGTTCAACTGCTCGATCATCCGCCCCGGCGTGCCGATCAGGATGTCCGGCACCTTGCGCAGCATGGCGGCCTGGACCTTGAAGTCTTCGCCGCCGGTGATCAGGCCGGACTTGATGAAAGTGAACTGCGAGAAGCGCTCCACTTCCTTCAAGGTCTGCTGGGCCAGTTCACGGGTCGGCAGCAGGATCAGGGTCTTGATGCTGACGCGGATCTTGGCCGGACCGATCAGGCGGTTGAGGATCGGCAGCACGAACGCGGCAGTCTTGCCGCTGCCGGTTTGCGCCGTCACCCGCAGGTCACGCCCCTGGAGCGCGAGCGGAATGGCCGCTGCCTGCACCGGCGTTGGCGCGACAAATTTAAGCTCGGCCACGGCTTTGAGCAGGCGTTCGTGCAGGGCGAATTGGGAAAACACGGGTGCTACCTCGAAGAAATGCAAAAAAACAGCTGCATAGGGTAACGGGTTCGAGCGCGAAGGCCGAGTTTCTTTATACAAACGGCGGTAAATCAGTGCTTTTTTATCAGCCGATATTGTATCAACGGTCACTTGAGCAGGCTTAAATGCTCTAATCGCCCCGTCGCGTCTCTATAGAAGAATCGTTTCGTCCATGGACATCAAACAACTCTGGGTCAACATTCAAGACCTCTGGGGTGCCCTTGACCAGCACCCGCTCCTGCATTCCAGCCTCGCCCTGATGTTGCTGCTGGTCATCGCCCTGGTGCTCGGACGCGTCGCGCGCTACCTGATCCTGCACGCCGCCAAGTTGCTTGGGCGCCAGCCAGCCTTGCATTGGGTCAACGACCTGCGCCAGAACAAGGTCTTTCATCGCCTGGCGCAAATGACGCCGTCACTGATCATTCAATCCGGCCTGCACCTGGTGCCGGAACTGAGCAAGACCAGCATGATTTTCCTGGGCAATGTGGCCCTGGCGTTCACCATCCTGTTCATGGTGCTGAGTCTCAGTGCCCTGCTCAGCGCCCTGCTGGACGTCTACGCACGCACCGAACACGCGCGGACTCGCTCGATCAAAGGCTACGTGCAACTGACGAAGATGGTGCTGTATGTGTTTGGCGCGATCATCATCGTCGCCACGCTGATCGACCGCTCGCCACTGTTGCTGCTGTCGGGCCTGGGTGCGATGTCGGCGGTGATCCTGTTGGTCTACAAAGACACCCTGCTGTCGTTCGTCGCCAGCGTGCAGTTGACCAGCAACGACATGCTGCGGGTCGGCGACTGGATCGAGATGCCCCAGGTCGGCGCCGACGGTGATGTGGTGGACATCACGTTGCACACAGTCAAGGTGCAGAACTTCGACAAGACCATCGTCTCTATCCCCACCTGGCGCCTGATGTCCGAGTCGTTCAAGAACTGGCGCGGCATGCAGCAGTCCGGTGGACGACGGATCAAGCGCAGCCTGTTCATCGACGCGAGCGGCGTGCGTTTCCTGCATGACGAGGAGGAACAACGCCTGACCCAGGTCCGCCTGCTGACCGACTACATCAGCCGCAAGCAGGCCGAGCTCAAGGCCTGGAACGAGGCCCAGGGCAACGTCGCGGCGATGTCGGCCAACCGCCGGCGGATGACCAACCTGGGCACCTTCCGCGCCTATGCCCTGGCCTATTTGAAGAGCCACCCGGAGATCCAGCCGAACATGACCTGCATGGTCCGGCAGATGCAGACCACCGCCCAGGGCATCCCGCTGGAAATCTACTGTTTCACCCGCACCACCGCGTGGGCGGACTACGAGCGCATCCAGGGGGACATTTTCGATTACCTGCTGGCGGTGATGCCGGAGTTCGGATTAAACCTGTACCAGCAGCCGAGCGGCACGGACCTGCGCTCGGGGCTGCTGCCGGCGGTGCTGGGGGCGAGTCACCTGCCGGAGCCGCAGAAGCAGGTGGTCTAAAGCCAACCACATCTCCCTGTGAGAGCAGGAGCTCTTAAAGCCAACCCCATTCCCCTGTGGGAGCGAGCTTGCTCGCGATGGCGGTGCATCAGAATCATAGATGCTGACTGATACTCCGCCATCGCG